>CAZQHT010000103.1:0-1633 GCA_964593635.1 uncultured Aquiluna sp. | reverse complement strand
GCATTTGCAGCAACCCTTGGCTGGGGAGTGGCCTTCTCGGCCATACCAGTGGGATTGTGGCAGGGTCTGCTTACTGTCTTAGCGCTCTATGCAGGCTCATTGATGAGCTCGGCGATTGTGGCTTCGATCACGGCAACCGGTGGAATTCTCTTGCTTGGCACTGGCCTAAGGCTGCTGCAGCTGAGAATGGTCAGCGTTGCAGATTTGCTACCAGCACTTATCTTTGCGCCGCTACTGACCTTATTGGTCTCTAGCTTTAGTTAGCCCTGACCGGTGAGTCGGTCGACATCACCGAGCGCTTCCTCAAACTCCTGCTGGGTCATCAGGCCCAGCTCTAAAGCAGACTCACGAACGGTCTTGTTGTGTTTTTGAGCGTGCTTCGCAATCGCTGATGCCGCCTCGTAGCCAAGCTTCGGAGCAAGAGCAGTGACAAGTCCGATGGAGTTCTCAACGGTTGCCCTCAGGAAATCCTCGTTAGCGGTAATGCCCTCGATGCAGAACTCTCTCAGCACTCGGCAGCTTCTTCTCAGGTAGATGATGCTCATCATGAGAGATCTGGCAATGATTGGCTCAAAGGCATTTAGCTGAAGTTGACCACCTTCGGCTGCCATGGTTACGGCAAGGTCATTTCCAATCACTGTGAAAGCAACCTGGTTCACAACCTCTGGGATTACCGGGTTCACCTTGCCAGGCATGATCGAAGATCCTGCCTGACGGGCTGGGAGATTGATTTCGCCAAAACCGGCCCTTGGCCCGGAGGACAAAAGCCTCAGGTCATTTGCAATCTTGCTTAGCTTTGTTGCCAGACGCTTCAGGGTTGAAGAAGTAGAAACAAAAACACCGGTATCGCTGGTGGCCTCGATTAGGTCTTCAGCGAGAGAGAACTTGTGCTCGCAAATCTCAGAGAGAATCTCGGTGACCCTTGCAGAGTAGCCCTGCGGGGTGTTGAGCTGGGTGCCGATGGCGGTGCCACCAAGGTTGATTTCACTTAGCAGTGGAATCATCTCGCGGAGTCGACCCTCATCTTCTCCAAGGGTGCGATCCCAAGATCCGAACTCCTGGCCCAAGGTCATTGGAACGGCATCCTGCAACTGAGTGCGAGCCATCTTGATTACGTGCTTGAACTCTTTGGCCTTTAGGTCAACTGCCAACCTCAGGCGAGCCATCTCATCTAACAATGCCAAGATCTCAATGATCAGGGCAACCTTCACCGCCGTTGGATAAACGTCATTGGTGGACTGTGAGGCGTTGACATGGTTGAGCGGGTGGATGTGGTCATACTCACCCTTGTTGAAGCCCGCAATCTCAAGCGCCCGATTAGCGATTACCTCATTGGCATTCATGTTGGTGCTGGTGCCCGCACCACCCTGGATGGCGTCAACCGCAAACTCGGCATCTAACTTGCCATCCCGAACCTCGATGCAAGCCTCGATAATCGGGTTTGCAATTTCCTGGGTCAAAACTCCGAGCTCAAGGTTGGTTCGGGTTGAAGCTTCCTTAACAAAAGCGAGGGCTCTAACCAGGGATCGATAGTGTCCAATTGGGACACCGGAGATGGGAAAGTTTTCTATCGCTCTGAGGGTGTGAATACCCCAGTAGGCGGAATCGGGGATTTGCTTCTCCCCAAGGAGAT
>CAZQHT010000102.1:0-1661 GCA_964593635.1 uncultured Aquiluna sp. | reverse complement strand
GCTCGCTCATTGTTCTGAGTCATCTCCCGCAGCAAAGGCGTGTTCTGGCCGGTCATGCTCACTTGGACTCCGATGTTTCACGTGAAACAATTCGAACATCTGCCTGATCTAGGCCGTGCCAACCGATTGGGGTTGGGGATGTTTCAACTCTCTCGTTTGGATACCCAAGACCAGGAGTCACAGAGGCAGGGGTGATTGCCGTGCTATCCGCTGGCTGCTCAATCATCTCGCCTCCTTTGGCTTCAGAGTAATCCTCACTACGGTTGCGGTGTCGGGAGCTTTACCCAGCCCCAAAGTTAAAATCTCCGGCTCAGAGAAACCAAGGCGATCGAGCCGGGACTTAGCCTGCTGGATCTCTTCTGGTGCACGAGATCCCTTCATGGCCAGGATGGTCCTCAGTTCTGAACCCCTGGTGAGCGGGGTGAGCAGTCGTACCAACTTGTCTAGGGCCGCAACCGCTCTAGCTGTGACAATGTCAAAGTCTGTGCGGTGAACGTCTTCGGCCCTGGCACGCAGAACCTCAACATTCTTAATGCCTAGGTCTGCGACCACTGTCGAAAGCCAGTTTGCTCGTCGTTCCATTGGCTCAATCAGAGTGAACTGGGCTTTCGGCTGGGCGATTGCCATCGGAATTCCGGGCAAGCCTGCCCCTGAACCAACATCAGCAACCTTTGCGCCTTCCGGTACCAATTCCGAAAGAAGCGCGCTGTTGATTACGTGCCTGCTCCAGATCTTTGGTAGTTCCCTGGGCCCAAGTAGTCCAAATGTCTCTGAATCCTTGGCAAGACGATTTGCGTAGCCACGGGCTAAGTCAATGTGGGGACCAAAGTACTCGGCAGCAAAAGCCGGTTCTTTTTCCAAATCTCCAAAATCAGTCATGGCATCCCCAATGTTTCACGTGAAACATTAAGCCTTGCGAATGACGATGTGGCGCTCTTTGCCCTGACCCTCAGACTCTGAAACAAAACCGGCCTCTGAGACCATGTCGTGGATCAGCTTGCGGTCGTAAGAACTCATTGGCTTGAGGTGCTGTTCCTTGTCGGACTCTTCCAACTTCTCGATGTGGCGCTCTACCAACTTCTTGAGCTTTTCGGTCTTGATGGCTCGTGAGCCACCGACGTCCAAGATCAAGCGGCTAACCTGACCGGTTTTGGCCTGAACCGCCATGCGGGTGATCTCCTGAAGTGCCTCGACCACGTCTGGGTCAGAGACCTTCCCGAGGTTCGAATCGCCCTCTTCGCTGCTTACGGAAATGTAAGCGCGCTCCTGACGAAACTCAATCTCGAGGTCTCCATCCAGGTCGGCTACGTCGAGGAATTCCTCGATGAAGTCTGCGGCGATTTCGCCTTCTTGCTCTAGCTCGGTGTCTTTACTCATCACTTCTTCTTTTTCTTTGCGCGGTTCTTGCTCACCGGCTGCTGACGCTGACGCGCTTCAACCTCTGTTTCCGGTGTTGCCTCGGGTTCGAGGGAAATCTTGCCCTTCTTGATCAAGCGAGCTTCGCGCTCCTTGAATGCAGGGGAGCCAGGGGTAGGCATGTTGCGGATAACCACAAACTGCTGTCCCATGGTCCAGAAGTTTGAAACCAACCAGTAGGTCATTACACCCAGCGGGAAGGTGAGACCTGAGATTAGGAAGACGAAAGGTAGAACGTAAAGCAG
>CAZQHT010000101.1:0-1906 GCA_964593635.1 uncultured Aquiluna sp. | reverse complement strand
ATAGAAATAGAGGCAATCTAATGCTCAAAGCAGAGCACCTTCACTTCGGTGGCGATTACAACCCTGAGCAGTGGCCAAAAGAGGTTTGGAAAGAGGACATCAGGCTGATGCAGAAGGCCGGGGTCAACCTGGTCTCTTTGGGCATTTTCTCCTGGGCAAACATTGAGCGCGAAGAGGGCAAGTATGACTTCTCTTGGCTCGACGAGATTATGGGCATGCTTCACGAAGGCGGCATCTCGGTCGACATGGCTACCGCTACCGCATCCCCTCCTGCTTGGCTAACTCACAAATACCCAGAGGTATTGCCGGTCAACTTTGATGGCGTGACCCTGGTTCACGGTGGTCGTCAGGCGTACTCTGCTTCAAGCGAGGTTTACCGCAGGAAGGCATCGGCTCTGGTCGAGAAGCTTGCTGAGCGATATGCAACCCACCCTGCGGTGAAGATGTGGCACGTCAACAACGAGTATGGCTGCCATGCCCCTTACGACTACAGCGAGCAGTCTCGGAAGCGATTCATCGACTGGCTCAGGGCGCACTACTCATCCATTGAGGAGCTAAACAGCTCCTGGGGCACCGACTTCTGGTCTCAGCGCTACTACGACTGGGATGAGATTCCAGTTCCTAAGCGCACCCCAGACGGCACCCACCCAAACCCTGGGCAGCAGATTGACTTTAAGCGCTTCTCCTCCGATGTCACCCTTGAGCTTTACAAGATGGAGCGCGACATCATTCGCAAGTACGACAAGGTGAACCCAATCACCACCAACTTCATGTCGATGAAGTTCACCTATGCGATGGACTACTTCGCCTGGGCCAAAGAGGTGGATTTTGTTTCAACCGACCACTACCTAGCTCAGCACGATGTTCTAAACCACATCGATCTAGCTCAGCAGGCTGACCTAACCCGAGGCTTTGCAAAGGGCAAGCAGTGGCTTTTGATGGAGCACAGCTCCTCTGCAGTGAACTGGCAGCCACGCAACTATGCAAAGACTCCAGGGCAGGAGCTCCGCAACAGCATGAGCTTTGTGGCAAGAGGGTCTCAGGGGTCGATGTACTTCCAGTGGAGACAGGGTCAGGCTGGCTCGGAGCGCTTCCACTCGGCGCTTGTGCCACACGCTGGCGAGGACACCCGAGTCTTCCGTGAGGTCTCAGAACTAGGTGCGCTACTAAAGGCTCACCCCGAGATCTCTCAGTACCCAACCGACCAGGCCAAGGTCGCGATGGTTTATGACTACGAGCAGTTCTGGGCGCTAATGCAGGCAAACATGCCAACCGAGGACCTGAGCTACTCAGAGACCGTTGCAACTTGGTACCGGGCAATGTGGGAGCTGGGAATCCGCGTGGACTTTGTTCACCCGGATGCCACCGCAGCAGAGCTAAGCGAATACAAGCTGGTTCTAATGCCAATGGTTCACATGCTCTCAGATAAGCAGGAGCAGGAGTTCACCTCCTATGCGCAGGGCGGCGGCAACCTGGTTGTTGGTTACTTCTCCAACATCGCAGACCGAACCCTTCGGGTGAAACTCGGTGGCTACGGCGGCAAGTTGGTCAAGGATGTCATTGGCGTTTACGTCGAGGAGTTCTACCCACTGCGTCCAGACCAGGAGGTAAAGCTTTCAAACGGCCTAACCACCAAGCTCTGGAGCGAGCTCGCAAGACTCAACGGCGCAGAGCTGGTCGCAAGTTACAAGAACTGCGATGTCGAAGGCTCCGTTGCAATTGCAAAGCGCAAGCTCAAGTCTTCAACCGCCTGGTATCAAGGCACCGAGCTGACCCTTTCTTCCCAGAAGAAGTTCTTTGCGGAGATTGCAAAGTCTTTGGGTATTGAGGCTGAGGGTGGAGACCACACCGAGGTAATTCGCCGCGGACCATACAAGTTCAAGATCAACCACGAGAAGAACAAGGT
>CAZQHT010000100.1:0-1988 GCA_964593635.1 uncultured Aquiluna sp. | reverse complement strand
AGGACGCTGATCAGATGAGCATGATTGAGCTTGCTCAGGCCATCGAACAGCTTGCCGCCACCGCTCGCGAGGGTAAGACCACCCAAGACGACATGCGCGATGGCACCATCACAATCACCAACATCGGAGTCTTCGGGGTTGACACCGGAACCCCAATCCTGAACCCGGGTGAGGTCGGAATCGTGGCCTTGGGCTCGATCCGCAAGAAGCCATGGGTTGTCGACGACGAGATCGTGGTTCGTCAGATCACCACGGTGGGCGCAACCTTTGACCATCGAGTAGTAGATGGCGACGTCGCATCAAGGTTTGTTCAGGACGTTGCAAGCGTTCTCGAGGAGCCTGCCCTACTTCTTGACTAATTGCTATTGACAATCATTTTCAATTAGCTATACCATCAAGGCATGAAACCCTTCGTTAAAATCATTCTCTGGATTTCCGCCGCAGTCGTTGGTGCAGTTGCGATTTTCGCGCTGGCCGCAAACCTTATCTTCGCCAACAACGGCACTGATGTCGCTGTTGACCCTTCTCCAACCCTGACTCGTGAGGGTGAGACTGGAAAGATCCAGGTCGTCACCTCCACTCAGGTGTGGGCTGACATCACCGAGATTCTTGGTGGTGAGTGGGTAGAGGTAACCGTTTTGGTGCCTGACAACCAGGATCCTCATTCGTATGAGGCAACTGCCAGAGACCAGCTTGCTGTCTCAGAGGCAGACCTAGTGATCGCTAACGGTGGCGGCTATGACGAGTTCATGGACCAGTTGGTAGCTGCAGCAGGAACCGATCTCGTGTTCCTGAAGCTTGTTGAGGGCGAGCACATCCACGCTGGCGAGACTGCGCATGACCACGCTGAGGAAGAAGCCCACGATCACGCCCACGAGACCAATGAGCATATTTGGTATGACTTTGCCCAGACTCTGAAGGCTGCCGAGCACATCGTCGAGGCAATTGTTGAGCTCAGGCCAGAGGCTGCCGAAACCTCCACCGCAGGCTTCGATTTCTTCTCATCAGAGATGGACAACCTAGAAATTCGCCTAGAGGCGCTTCGCGAGAAGGCCTTGGGCTTGGGATTCGTTGCTCCTGAGGGCGTCGCAAACCTACTTCTACTGAACGCTGGCTTTGAGAACATGACCCCGGAGGCAATGGCTGACGCCATTGAGGAAGAGCGCGATGTTCCACTAAACGCGCTGGAGGAGGCTAAGCGCCTTCTGACCAGCAAGACCGCAGTTCTTTTGGTGGTCAACGTAAGCACTCAGGACGCAGTTTCAGCCCAGCTAATCACAGCTGCTGAAGCCGGCGCTCGCCCAATTGTGAAAATGGGAGAGACCGCAGGAGCGGCTAGCCCAGGAGCGGACCTTGATTACCTCGACTGGATGAACCTTGTAATTGATCAGCTCCAGGAGGCCATCTACTAGTGGCCCCAGTTCTCAGCGTCGCTAATGCTTCGCTCAGCTTTGCTGAGCGAAGCATTTGGACTGACCTGAGTTTTGATGTGAACCCCGGTGAGTTCATCGCCGTGATTGGCGCAAACGGTTCCGGCAAGTCGATGCTGCTCAAGAGCATCTTGGGCCAGCAGCGCTTGAGCTCGGGATCAATTGCCTTCGAGGGCCAGCCGGTAGGCCACGGCAGCACCAAAATCGGTTACATCCCGCAGCACAGGGCAACCGAGTCTGGATTGCCGCTGCGGGTGATTGATGCTGTGCGGTTTGGCCTAGATGGCCATGCCTATGGCCTGCCACTACCCAGTCGCGAAAAGAAGCAGCTCGCCCTGAATGCACTTGAGTCGGTTGACGCCCTTCATCTTGCTCAAAGCCCAGTTGGGGCCCTTTCCGGCGGCGAAATGCAGCGAGTTCGAGTTGCCCAGGCTTTGATCTCAAGCCCAAGTTTGATTTTGGCTGATGAGCCACTGAGTGCATTAGACCTTCACCATCAGCAGGTGGTGAGCGAGCTGATTGCCAAGCAAAGAAGCCATGGGACAGCGGTGCTGTTTG
>CAZQHT010000099.1:0-2022 GCA_964593635.1 uncultured Aquiluna sp. | reverse complement strand
TCCGACCTCTTCATTATCAGTGAAGCGCTCTAACCACCTGAGCTATAGGCCCGTTGAGCATCACAACATTACTAAAGAATCACGAACGTGACAAACCAAAGTTTTCTAGTTGTTGGTGAAGGTGAGCGAGACCCCGCCAACCATCTTGGAAATCAGGTTGAAGATAGCCGCCCAAACCGCTGCTAGGGCCGTGGTCAACACAACATTTAGCAGGGCAAGCGTTACTGCGGTTGCCATCACGTTGCCCAACCCGAACTCGGCCTCAAGGTTTACCTGGCTGCCATCACCCAATACGGAGCCCAGAAGGCCAAACACCGATCCAAAGACGCCGGAATTGGCCAACACCAACCAGATTAGGAAGGCACCAACGATTGTTGCGATGGCCGCAGCAAGGGAAACAAAGAATCCGAGCTTGACCGCCGACCAAACCTCAATTGACTTGAGCTTTAGTCGGACCTGCTTTACAGGTTCCTTAGGGGCCTTACTCCGGTTGAACAGCGATGTCATCTGCTTCTCCTTCAGCTTCGGCGTCGCCAGAGCTTTCTAGATTCCGCTCTGAGTTCTTAGCTAATGAGAGTACTGAATCGGACTCTTCGAAGCGAGCAAATACGACTCCCATGGTGTCACGACCCTTTGCAGGCACCTCGGTGGCGTTTGTTCTGATGACCTTGCCGGACTGCAGAACCACCAAAACCTCATCGGCTTCCTCAACAATCAGCGCGCCAATCAGGTCGCCACGCTTCTCATCCAGCTTGGCAACCTTGATTCCAAGGCCACCGCGCTTCTGAATTCGGTACTGGTCGGCGCTGGTGCGCTTTGCATAACCACCCTCGGTCACAACAAAGACAAAGCCGGCCTCGCCAATAACGGTGGCGTTTAGCAGTTCGTCGCCCTTGCGGAAGGCCATGCCGATAACACCCGAGGTGTCGCGGCCCATTGGTCGCATCGAGTCATTGTCGGCGCTGAAGCGAATCGACATACCCTTGCGAGATACCAGCAGCAGGTCGTTCTCTTCGCTAACCAGCATCGCGGTAACAAGCTCATCGCCTTCACGCAGCTTGATCGCGATGATTCCACCGGTGCGAGCGGTGTCGTAGAGCTCGAGAGCGGTCTTCTTGACCAAACCGGAACGAGTTGCAAGCACAAGGTATGGAAGCTGCTGGTAATCCTTGAGGTCGAGAACCTCAACGATTCGCTCGTCGGGCTGCAGGGCTAGCAGGTTTGCAACGTGCTGACCCTTGGCGTCTCGACCAGTTTCCTGAATCTCGTAGACCTTGGAGCGGAACACACGACCGGTGTTGGTGAAGAACATCAACCAGTGGTGGGTTGTTGAGACGATGAAGTTCTGAACGACGTCGTCTGCCCTTAGGTTGGCACCCTTCACGCCCTTGCCACCGCGGTGCTGAATGCGGTAGTTGTCGCTTCGGGTGCGCTTGATGTAGCCGCCGGCGGTCAAAGTAACAACCATTTCCTCTTCAGGAATCAGGTCTTCCATTGAAACATCGCCATCAAACCCAGGCATGATCTGGCTTCTGCGGTCATCACCGTAGCGGTTGACGACATCAGCTAGCTCCTCGGAGACAATCTGACGCTGCTTGACCTCATCAGCGATGATGCTTAGGTACTCGGCGATTAGTCGCTCGAGTTCAGCAGCCTCGTCAATGATCTTCTGGCGCTCAAGGGCTGCCAGCTGACGAAGCTGCATGTTGAGGATTGCCCTCGCCTGGAGCTCGTCGATATCTAGCAGCTTGATCAGACCATCTCGGGCATCCTCAACGGTTGCACTGCGTCGAATCAAGGCAATTACATCGTCAAGCGCGTCAAGCGCCTTCAGGTAACCGCGAAGGATGTGGGCGCGCTCTTCGGCCTTACGCAGTCTGAACTGGGTGCGGCGAACGATGATTTCGATCTGGTGAGTGACCCAGTGGGTGATGAAGCCGTCCAGTGGAAGGGTTCTTGGAACACCGTCAACCAGGGCCAACATGTTGGCACCGAAGTTTTCCTGAAGCTGGGTGTACTTGT
>CAZQHT010000098.1:0-2104 GCA_964593635.1 uncultured Aquiluna sp. | reverse complement strand
GCGCTGGAGATAAAACCAACGGCTGACTTTCCAGAACCATCGGTGAGTGTCACCTCACCGGAGTCAAGGCAATCCTCGATCACGTGGTGATTGGTCACCAGGAAGGTCTTGATTCCCCTTTGGCTAACCGCTGCGGGAATTGCCACCTTGGCGGCCCAGCCCGTGCCCAAGCCCTGACCGCAGAATACGGTCACGACCGACTTCAGGACCTCTGGGCTGAGGGCAACCAGATCTGAGGGAGCCGATCCAGGAGTGGCGACTGTGTAGAGAGTCTCTGAGGCAACCGAAGGTGCTGCCAAGCCAGTTGGGGTTGTCGTGGCGGCTAGTCGATGGGTGACCTTGAAGAAGGTCTCATCGGGGGCATAGTCATACTGGCGATTGTCATCGGCGATGAAATCTGAGTAGCCCTGGATGCCGAAAGTTCTTGGCAGCTTCAGGCAGTTGAATGGAATTCTGAAACCTATCCATGCGACACCGGTGTCGAGGTTTGTGTAGAAGCCGGCGGAGCAACCCTTAACCTCTCTGTCAAGCTTCACGTCCCAAACACTTGCCGGTGAGGTCAGGCTTCCAGAAAGAGTTTCCTCGCTGGTCTCAATTCGAAAGTCCTCTTCGTTATCCCCGTTGACATCGATCATGACCATGGCCCAGGAGCCTCGGGCATCATCGAACTGCTTGGCCGTGACCTTGGAGGCGAAGTCCAAGAAGAAGTAGTGGAAGTCTGGATTGTCCGAGAACTCTGCGTAGGCAACATTCAAGAGATCAAAGTTTGAGGGGACGCCAGCCATCGTGAACTGGTCAGCGGGAGACTCCTGCAGATTTCTGATCTCCGCAGAGGCAGGGCTAGCAAACGCGGTGACAACTAGCAGCGCTGCGGCTAAAGTGGCGGTCACTCTACGAAGCATCGGTCCCAATCGGCTCGGTGTTGTCCCAGAATACGCTGTGACATGTTGCCCATCTGGACTTCTAAGGCAATTCGGAGCCACCACTAAGGGGACTCTCTAGAGTTTCACTGGCTGAATGTGAACTTCAGCGGAACGCTATTGGCGAACCCAAATAATGACCCGAGGGTCTCGGGCATAATTGAAGCAAGAGAACTAAGGGGTCTGATGTCTGAGGTCGTGCAGCGTCTAGAGGCTGGTGCCAAGGCACCAGAATTCTCGCTGCCAGATCAAGACGGCAAGACCATCTCCCTTGCAAGCCTCAAGGGCCAGAAGGCTGTGCTGTATTTCTACCCAGCCGCGGGAAGCCCAGGCTGCACCAAAGAGGCAGCAGACTTCCAAGAAGCGCTTGGTGAGTTCTCAAAACTGGGGTACCGAGTAATTGGGATCTCTCCCGACAGCGTAAAGCGCCTCAAGGAATTTGAAGATGCGCACGAGCTCACCTTCAGCCTGCTGAGCGACCCAGAAGTTGCAGCTCACAAGGCCTTTGGAGCATTCGGTGAGAAGTCGCTCTACGGCAGGCTCTACAAGGGAACCCTGCGCTCCACCATCATCATCAACGAGTCTGGTTCGGTGGAGCATGCCCTATACAACGTGAAGGCCACCGGTCACGTAAACATGCTGCTGAAAAAGCTCGCCTAGTCCTTACCGAACTCGATGCGAACCTGCTTGGAAAAAAGCAGATAGAAAGCAAGTGCTGCTGGTAGTAGCAATCCAAAACCGATGGCGAAGGACCCGAACTCACCTGCGAAACTCGCAGTTCCAATTGAAGCGACCAGCAGCTGCAAAACCATTGCCGCGGAGTGCGACCAAGTCTTCCGTCTGAATAAGCCGAGGGCGATATTGGATGCCCAGAGCGCGGAGGCTAAAAGCAGCCCGAGAAGAAACAGTGAGCTGGTCAAAGATGACCTGTCGCCCTGAAAAATAGCGACAATCGACCACACTCCGACCAGCCAAAGGGCTATGGCCTGGAGTGAAACAATGGCCGCTGCAGTTGCAAGTCGTAGGTTCATGCTCTCAATTTGGGTCTTGATTTCTCGGGCCTGGTGTGAAACCATTTCACCCGTTGCACATGTGACTTTACCCGATTCGGGTACCTCCTGTTTCGACCCCTTAGGAATAACAGAACACTATGGATATGCAGTGGCTAAACCAGGCCCGATGCC
>CAZQHT010000097.1:0-2137 GCA_964593635.1 uncultured Aquiluna sp. | reverse complement strand
TCACGATACCTCCGTAGAGGTAAGGCGCTGGGATGTCGAGCAGCTTCGCCCACAGACCTACCAAAGGCAGGTTGATAACCAGCAGCAGCAGGTTACCGATGAAGAGCGATGCGATTAGAGTCCAGACCAGTACCGGCTGGTCGGTGAACAGTAGCGGTCCAGGGCGAATGTCGAACTGCTGGAAGGCAACCAACATAACCGCTGCGGTTGCCGAGGTCGGAAGACCCAAAGCCAACAGCGGCACCATGGCGCCAGCGGCATTTGCGTTGTTCGCAGCCTCTGGACCTGCCACACCCTCAATGGCACCATTTCCGAATTCGTTGTGCTTCTTCTTAGCCAAGCGCTTCTCCAGCGAGTAGCTCAGGAAGGTTGGCAACTCAGAGCCACCCGCCGGAATTACACCGGTTGGGAAGCCGATTGCGGTTCCACGAATCCAAGGCATGAAGGAGCGCTTGAAGTCTGACTTTGACATCCAGGCGAAGCCGGAGAACTTGTTCTTAGCTACGCCACCGAGCCTGCCGTAGAGCGAAACGTAGAGCGCTTCTCCGAGGGCAAACAGTGACACAACAAGGACCACAGTTTCGATACCGTCAAATGCCTCAGGGATGCCAAAGGTAAGACGGGAAGATCCGGTTTGAAGATCAAGACCAATCAGACCAATTGATAGACCGAAGGTCAAAGCAATCAAGCCGCGTCGCATCGACTGACCAAGCACCGCACCTACGGTTCCGAAGGCCAGCACCATAAGTGCGAAGAAGTCGGCCGGAGTCATGCGAATACCGATCCAGGCAATCGTTGGGGACGCGAAAGCAACGATTCCGGTGGCAATCGCACCCGCTACGAACGAGCCAATGGCTGCGGTCGCCAAAGCCGCGCTGGCCCTGCCGTTTCGCGCCATCTTGTTGCCCTCGATGGTGGTCATTACGGAGCCGGACTCACCTGGAGCGTTTAGGAGGATCGAGGTGGTCGAACCGCCATACATCGCACCGTAGTAGATGGCACCGAACATGATCAGGGCTGCGGTTGGGTCAACCGCGAGAGCCACCGGTAGCAAAAGCGAAATAGCAAGTGCTGGACCGATGCCTGGCAGCACGCCCACCAGCGTTCCAAGAATTGTTCCCAACAGGGCAAAGCCCAGGTTGGTCAGAGTTAGTGAGTTAGCAAAGCCAGCTAGAAAGGAGGAGAAATCCATTACCAACCTCCATCTTCTTCAACGACTACGCCGTTCTCATCGACAATCTCTTCGGTTGGCGCATTTTCGTCGACCGGGTTCAAAATGTTCTCTACCGTGTCAAGCCCAGATGGCAACTGAAGCTGTAAGCCCTCATTGAAGGCAATAAAAATAGTGATTGAAAGCAAGACCGCTATGACGGCGGTACGAATGTTGTGCTTGGCACCGATAGCCTTCGCAACCATGAAGTAAAGCACAGCACCCATGATTGGGAAGCCGACGATTGGCATCAAGGACGTGTAGAGCAAGAGGGCCACCGCCAGAATTCCGAATGCTTTCCAGTTTGGATCCGATACGGCAACGCCGCCCTCGACACCTTCGGGAGTGCCGCGTTCGCCCCTAAGGACCGCAATGATTTGCGCGCCGGATAGCACAAAAAGTAGGCCACCGACAATGTAGGCAAATACCTCGGGCCCAACAAAACCAACCGCGTTGGATTTCGTCATGCCAAAGGTGTCAACCAAGACCGTTACTGCAACAACAAAGAGGAAGCTGGTGAAAACCAGCTCCCCCTTTGCTGCAGATTTGTTGCTATTGATCACAGACCAAGCTCTCGGTAGATGCCAAGGATTGACTGCTCCTGGCGAACTAGCCAAGTCTTGTATGCGTCTCCAGCTAGCCAGTTGTTGGCCCAGATGTTGTCCTTCATAACCTTCTTCCAGGTGGTTCCCTGGCGGGTTACGTCAAGCGCACGGATGACCTGGTTACGAGCTGCTACTGAGGTTCCCTTAGGAAGCATTAGTCCACGCCAGTTACCAGCAACTACATCGACCTTCTGAGACTTTAGAGTCTCAGCGTTGATGCCTGGAACCTTAGATGCGGAAGAGATTCCTAGGATGCGCAGGGTGCCAGCAGCAACCTGGTCCTTGAACTCACCGTAACCAGAGATACCGGCCTTCGAGCTGC
>CAZQHT010000096.1:0-2185 GCA_964593635.1 uncultured Aquiluna sp. | reverse complement strand
GACCTGTCCACGCCAGCGAAGCGTTGGGGTGTTGACACTGGAATAGCAGGAATTGTGTTTTGTGGTTCAAGTGCCAAAAGAGGTGGAGCAGTGAGCGGCATCGGCGGTCACAACGCTGCAATGGCAATCCTGGAGAGCTAGTCCCAGAGGTCGTCCTTCTCCAAGAGCTCTCTGACTCTTGGAATCACCTTGGTGGCGTAAAGCTCAATGCCGTGCATGAGCTTGGAGTGCGGCATTGGACCGTTTGAATACTTGAGGTCAAAGCGAGAAGCCCCAACTGCTCGAACCGCATAGGCAATCTTCTGAGCAACTGTTTCAGGAGACCCCACATACATCGAGCCATGCTGAACCTCTTGCAGGTAGTGGGCTTTGGTGGTTGGTCCCCAACCGCGCTCTCTACCAATCCGACCAAACATCTGCTCGTAGTGCGGCCACTGCTCTTCAATAGCTTGCTCATCGGTGTCGGCGATGTGGCCGGGAGAGTGAATGGAGACTGGCAACTCAGGCTTGTCTAATTTCTGGAGTGACTCTTTGAAGAGCCTGGAGAAGGGTGCAAATCTGGCTGGATCTCCACCGATAATCGCAAGCGCCATCGGGATGCCCAAGCGAGCCGCTCGGATTACTGACTCAGGTGATCCGCCAACTCCGACACGAAGTGGGATGGCTCCGCGCTCGGTCTTTGGATAAACCTCTTGGTTCACAAGACCCGCTCTTGTGCTGCCAGACCAAGTGACTGGTTGCTCCTTGAGAAGCTCAACAAGAAGTTCGAGCTTCTCCTCGAATAAAACGTTGTAATCGGAAAGCTCAAAGCCGAACAGCGGGAAAGATTCAATAAACGAGCCGCGGCCCGCAGTAATTTGAGCTCTGCCGTTTGACAGTGCGTCGAGTGTCGCGAAGCGCTGGTAAACACGGACGGGATCCTCGGATGACAGGACCGTCACACCCGACCCCAACTGAATGTTCTTGGTGACGGTTGCAATGCCCGCTAGCACAGTGTCTGGAGCGGTGACCGCAAAGTCGTCGCGGTGGTGCTCGCCGATATCGATTGAGTAAATGCCCAGCTCATCAGCCAAAACAGCCTGATCAACCAGGTCTCTGATTACCTGAGCTGCGCTCTTGGGCTTGCCCTGGTCATCCAGGGTCATGTCTCCAAAAGTATCTAAGCCAAAGGTAATGTCGGTCATGTTTTTAGTCTAGGGGGTCTAGACATGATTTCCAACTTAGTTTGCTGCAGCTAGCTGACCACAGGCTCCATCAATCTCTTTGCCTCTGGTGTCACGCAGGTTAGTAGGGATACCTGCAGCTTCCAAGGTGTCGAGGAAAACATCGATCTGCTCCTTGGTGGACGATGTCCACACAGAGCCAGGAGTTGGGTTTAGTGGGATCGGGTTTACGTGGACCCAGCCCTTGCCACGCTTGTTCAGCTTGTCTGCCAACATTTGGGCTCTCCAGCTGTGGTCGTTCATGTCCTTGATTAGTGCGTACTCGATTGAGACCCTGCGGCCGGTTCTGTCGTAGTAGGCCTTTGCCGCATCAAGTGCTTCATCAACCTTCCACTTTGAGTTCACTGGGATGAGCTCGTCTCTTAGCTCATCATCGGGTGCATGGAGTGAGAGTGCGAAAGTGAGGGGTAGGTCTTCTTCGGCTAGCTTCTGGATGCCAGGAACCAAACCAACAGTTGAAACTGTGATCTGCCTAGCACTCATGCCCAGACCGTTTGGTTGTGGCTCGACCATGGTTCGGATCGCGTGCATAACCTTTTGGTAGTTCGCTAGCGGTTCACCCATACCCATGAACACAATGTTTGTGACGCGCTCCTCGTCGTGGCGGTTAGGACCAAGTTCACCGCTGCGAATCGCAAGGTTTGCCCTGACAATCTGGTCCACGATCTCAGCGCTAGACATGTTTCTTGTGAGCCCAGCTTGACCGGTTGCACAGAACGGACAGTTCATGCCGCAGCCCGCCTGCGAAGAAATACAAAGCGTGATGCGGTTGGAATAGCGCATGAGAACTGACTCGACAAGTGCACCATCGAACAGCCTCCAGAGGAACTTGACGGTGTCGCCCTTGTCGGTTTGCAACCGCTTGACCTCAGTGAGCATTGGAGGCAAAACCTTCTTGATTAGCTCATCACGACCCTCCTTTGGAAGGTCGGTCATCGCCTCGGCATCTGATGTGTAGTGGG
>CAZQHT010000095.1:0-2187 GCA_964593635.1 uncultured Aquiluna sp. | reverse complement strand
AGCAACTGACTCTTAATCAGTGGGTTCTGGGTTCAAGTCCCAGGGGGTGCACCAATTGTTTGGGGAAGAAGTCCTACTTCTGCTTATTGACCCAGAACAGCCCGCCAATTCCCGCAAACAGGATGATGGCCGGTGCTACGAAGTCCAAAGACGAAAACCACTCGGTCCAGCTGTTTGCTATCACGAAGACAAAACCCGCAATACCCATACCAACCATGGCCCAGGAGATTCCCTTGGCTGACTTGGTGTCGATTCGGTTTAGATCTTCGCGTGTTCTGGCGGTGAGCTTGTTGCACGAGGGGCAGTTGAAATCAGACTCAGTGATTGCTTCATTGCAGTGTGGGCAGTTCATGACTCAAGACTATGCCGAGCTAGTGAATCCAGACTGCTGTCCTGCTAGTTTTTACAGAGAAACCTAAGGATGTTTTTTGCGCAATCTAGTTGCCCTGGAACCAAAACAGATACCTGCCTATCTCGAGGCAATCGAGTCCTCAGGGGCGAAAGTTGTTCCCATGTCTCAAGACGTAGAGGCGCTGGTTTGGACTGACTACGCAAGACCTGACTTGTTGGTCGAAACCCTAGAGGCAAACCCTCAGGTCAAGTGGGTGCAGTTGCCTTTTGCTGGAGTGGATGCATACAGCCACATCATTCAGCGGCCCATCACCTTTACTAGCGCAAAGCGCTCCTACTCAGAGCCTGTTGCAGAGCATGCACTCATGCTCGCCATGGCGCTTGGTCGAATCATTCCGCAGCGCGTGAAGGCCACTGGCTGGGGCAAGAAGTTTGCAGCATCGCTCTATGACCAGCACGTTCTGATTGTTGGCGGCGGTGGCATTGCCCAGGAGCTAGTGAAGCTGCTCGCTCCATTCAGGGCGAAGGTCAGCGTTGTTCGGCTTAGGGCCTCAGAGTCCTTTGAGAGCCATGGGGTTGCCACGGTTTATGGCTTTGATTCCTTGGACCAGGAGCTTGCAAAATCCAAGTTCGTTTTCTTGGCCTGCGCGCTGACCGACCAAACCCGCTGGCTCTTTGATGCCAGAAGGTTTGATCTGATGCGAAGCGACGGGTATTTGGTAAACATCGCTCGCGGTGAAGTAATTGACCAGGATGCTCTGATTGCAGCATTGGATGCGGGGTCGATTGCTGGAGCAGGTATTGATGTTGCATATCCAGAGCCATTGCCAGATGGCCACCCGCTCTTTGGTCGCGATGACTTGATTGTCACTCCTCACACCGCCGACACCATGGAGATAGTTCAAAAGCTTTTTTCCGAGCGACTTCGGGTGAATGTTTCGGCTTGGCTCAAAGAGGCTCCACTGACCGGAGTGGTTGATTCGGAGCTTGGCTACTAGTGGAGCTCTCGACCTGGTTGCTCTACACAGCGGCTGCTGCCGGCTTGTCGCTGACTCCAGGTCCTAATGGATTACTAGCTCTGACCCACGGGGCGCTTTATGGCACCAAGCGAACCATCGCCACCATTTTGGGTGGCTCGGTTGGCTTTGCAACCATCATCGGGCTTTCGATGTTTGGCATCGGAGCATTGCTTGCGGCAAACGCCGAACTGATCTTTTGGCTCAAGTGGCTAGGCGGTGCATACCTGGTGTTTTTGGGCATTCAGGTTTGGCGATCGGAACCGCTTGGCACCGCTGCAGTTGACGGTAAGTCAACACCAAACAGGCTCTTTCAGGCTGGACTGTTATCTGCAATCACAAACCCGAAGGGCATCTTGTTTTTTGTGGCATTTTTGCCGCAGTTCATCGAACCCAAAGAATCGCTGTTCTTGCAGTTTGTGATTATGGCTGCAACGTTTGTGGTGATCGAGTTCTTCTACGAAATTGCAGTGGCGTCTGCCGCAGACAAGATTCAGCCGTGGCTTAAGCGAGTGGGTAAAAACTTCAACCGAGTCTTTGGCTCGGTGTTTATCGCGATCGGAATCTTGCTTCCGCTTCGAGGCTAGAAGCCCAGTTCTGTCCTCAGCATGTCGATGTGGCCCTTGGCCTTTACGTTGTAGAAGGCGTGAGAGATTTTGCCATCCTCGTCAACCACGAAGGTTGAGCGGATGGTTCCCATGTACTCCTTGCCATACATGCTCTTCTTGCCGTAGGCACCGTAAGCCTGCTGAATCGCGTTGTCCTCATCTGAAAGTAGGTCAAAGTTCAGGCCCTCTTTGTCCTTGAACTTCTTGAGCTT
>CAZQHT010000094.1:0-2226 GCA_964593635.1 uncultured Aquiluna sp. | reverse complement strand
GCAGGCGCTGAAGTCGTTGAGGTTGACTGCCCAAGCTTTGAATACTCAGTTGCCGCCTACTACCTGATTCTCCCTGCAGAGGCGTCTTCAAACTTGGCAAAGTTTGACTCGGTGCGATTTGGACTGCGTGTTACTCCGGACGGTAACCCAACCATCGAACGCGTGATGGCTGCCACCCGCGAAGCTGGATTTGGTCCTGAGGTGAAGCGAAGGATCATCCTTGGTACCTATGCGCTGTCCTCTGGCTACTACGACGCTTACTACGGCAGTGCTCAGAAGGTCAGAACTCTGATTCAGCAGGATCTGGCAAAGGCCTTCTCACAGGTTGATGTCCTCATCACACCAACTGCACCGACCACCGCCTTCAAGATTGGCGAAAAGGTCAACGACCCGCTAGCTATGTATTTGAACGACATCGCAACCATCCCAGCGAACCTAGCTGGCATTCCAGGCATGTCTGTTCCAAACGGCCTGGCTCGCGAGGATGGCCTGCCATCTGGAGTGCAGATCCTTGCTCCTCAGATGCAGGATGCTCAGATGTATCGAGTCGGTGCCATCATCGAGAAGCTCTACATGTCGCAATGGGGTGGGCCACTAATTGCCCAGGCTCCGAAGTTGGAGGCAAAGTAAATGGCAAAAGAATCCCTGCTGTCCTACGAAGAGGCACTTGAGAAGTTTGAGGTCGTAATCGGCCTTGAGGTTCACGTCGAGCTAAACACCAAGTCCAAGATGTTCTGCGGCTGCGCGAACATCTTTGGAAACGAAGCAAACACCAATGTTTGCCCTATCTGTATTGGTTTGCCTGGATCGCTTCCTGCCGTGAACAAGAAGGCAGTCGAGTCATCAATCGCTATTGGTCTCGCACTTGGATGCCAGATTGCTCCAACCGGCAGGTTCTCCAGAAAGAACTACTTCTACCCTGACCTTGCAAAGAACTTCCAGACCTCGCAGTATGACGAGCCAATTGCGTTTGAGGGCAAGATCAACATTGAGCTTGAGACCGGTGAGGTCTTTGAGGTCTTGATTGAGCGCGCTCACATGGAAGAAGACGCTGGCAAGCTGACTCACGTTGGTGGCTCAACCGGAAGAATCCAGGGTGCTGAGTACTCATTGGTTGACTACAACCGCGCTGGAGTTCCACTGGTTGAAATTGTGACTAAGCCAATCTTCGGTGCAGGCGATAAGGCCCCTGAGCTTGCTGCCGCCTACGTTCACGCCATCCGCGACATCGTGAAGAGCATGAACGTTTCCGACGCCAAGATGGAGCGCGGTAATGTGCGCTGTGACGCCAACGTTTCCCTTCGCCCTAAAGGCCAGGAGAAGCTAGGTACTCGCACCGAGACCAAGAACGTAAACAGCCTTCGCTCTGTCGAGAACGCCGTTCGCTACGAGATTCAGCGTCAGGGCTACATCCTCTCCCAGGGTGGCAAGATTATTCAGGAGACCAGGCACTGGCACGAGGACCGTGGCTACACATCTGCTGGAAGACCCAAGTCAGACGCAGATGACTACCGCTACTTCCCTGAGCCAGATCTAGTTCCAGTTCAGCCTTCGGCTGCTTGGATCGAGGAGATTAGATCAACACTTCCAGAGAACCCAGCATTTAGAAAGAAGCGCTTGCAGGCTGCTTGGGGATTTGCAGACCTAGAGTTCCGCGATGTTGTGAACTCCGACTTGCTCGACCAGGTAGAGGCCACGGTTGCAGCTGGCGCTTCACCGCAGTCAGCGCGTAAGTGGTGGACTGGTGAGCTCGCTCGTCTTGCAAACTCTTCGGAGCAGGACATCACCGAGCTAAACATCACTCCGGTTCAGGTTGCAAAGATTCAGACCCTTATTGATTCGGGCGAACTCACCGACCGCATGGCACGCGATGTTGTTGCTGGTGTTCTTGCCGGAGAGGGTGACCCAGAGGCAGTCATCGAAAAGCGCGGCCTAAAGGTTGTTACAGATGAAGGTGCGTTGATTGCTGCAATCGACGAAGCGCTTGCGAAGCAGCCTGATGTTCTTGAGAAGATCCGCGAGGGCAAGGTTCAGGCAGCCGGTGCAGTGATTGGTGCTGTGATGCAAGCCATGCGTGGTCAAGCGGATGCAGCCAGAGTTCGAGAGTTGGTTCTCGAGAGAGCTAACTCCTAGCAAGTAGAAATCCCCAGTCTTTGGACTGGGGATTTTCTTTTGGGGTGAGTAACGGGACTTGAACCCGCGGCCCCCTGGACCACAACCAGGTGC
>CAZQHT010000093.1:0-2260 GCA_964593635.1 uncultured Aquiluna sp. | reverse complement strand
AGCAAAGAACTTCGACTTCAACCTGCAGCAGTACTCGATCACCGAGGAGCGCAAGGCAGCTGTTGACTTCTCTTCCCCTTACTACTTGACCACACAGACCGTGATCACCATCGCGGGCTCACCTGCTGAGGGCGCAACCTCAATCGCAGACCTGAAGGGTCTACTTATCGGTGCTGCCACTGGCACCACCAGCCTGAGCGCAATTGAGACGATCATCCAGCCAACCGCTGGAGCCCAGGCGTTCAACTCAAACGATGACGCCAAGGCAGCTTTGGCCTCTGGCCAGGTGGACGCGATTGTTGTGGACCTCCCAACCGCGTTTTACCTAACCGCAGTTGAGCTAGAGGGCGGCAAGATCCTTGGACAGCTCGAGGGTGCTGAGGCTGGCGACAGCTTTGGTCTAGTTCTCGACAAAGGATCACCACTAACCGCACGCGTCTCCGCAGCGGTTGACGCACTTCGCGCAAACGGCACCCTGGCTGCAATCGAAGCCAAATGGTTGGCCGAGTATGCCGGTGCACCGGTTCTGAAGTAACCCAAACATGAGTTAATAGGTGGGGCGGGAGACTGCCCCACCTATTTCTAATTGGAAAGAACATGGCACTTAGAGACGATCAGGTTTCCGCGGCAGAGCTCTCTCGCCGCAGCTGGCGCAAACAGCGTCAGACCCAGTCAGTCGGCATTGCCTTTTTGAGCACACTGATTTTTGGTGTTGCTGTTTGGTTCGGTCTAATCGCCACCCCTGGGTGGCAGCGAGTGCAGGAGTCCTTCTTCTCCTGGGAGGTCGCGGTTGAAGCGTTCCCAAGAGTTTGGGATGGGCTGCTTCTGAACCTAAGGGTGCTTGCGGTGGCAGCTGTTCTGGTGGTTGTGGTCGGGCTGCTTCTGGCAATCATGCGAACCCTAAAGGCCCCGGTATTTTTCCCGCTGCGCGTTCTAGCCAAGGGATATGTCGACTTATTCAGAGGCTTACCTCTGATCATCGTTTTGTATTTGGTCGGATTTGGAATCCCGGGGCTGAGGCTTGAGTTTCTGGGCCGAATCCCGGCCGAGGTGTTGGGAACTATAGCCCTCACGCTCACCTATAGCGCTTACGTTTCCGAGGTCTTCCGCGCTGGGATCGAGTCCGTCCACTCATCTCAGCGACTGGCTGCTCGCTCCTTGGGATTGAGTAACTCGCAGTCGATGCGCCTAGTGGTTTTGCCGCAGGCAATCCGCAAGGTGGTTCCTCCACTCATGAATGACTTTGTTGCACTGCAAAAGGACGTCGGGTTGATATCTGTGCTTGGGGCAATCGATGCCGTTCGAGGGGCCCAGATTGAAGTAGCTAAGTTTGCAAACTTCACCCCATATGTTTTGGCGGGGCTGCTGTTTGTTTTGCTGGCCATTCCAACCATTCGGCTCGCTGACTACGTCACCAAGCGATTCACCGACAAAGAGCAGGCTGGGGTGACGCTTTGATCGACTGGGACAAGCCCCGCCTCAGAGTTGTTGGACTCAAAAAACACTACGAGGATCGGGCCGTTATTGATGGCATCGACCTTGAAGTCTTCCCCGGCCAGATTGTTGCCCTGATTGGAGCGTCCGGTTCCGGCAAGTCAACCCTGCTGCGCTGTGTGAACCTGATTGAGGAGATTTCTGACGGCCAGATTTTTCTGGAGTCTGAAGACATCTCGGCACCGAGAGTCAACCAAGACCAGGTTAGGGCTGAGGTCGGATTGGTGTTTCAGTCCTTCAACCTCTTTGGCCACCTCAGCATTATGAATAACATCACTCTGGCATTGCGGCACGTTCGCAAACTGCCAAAGGGCGAGGCAGAAAAGGTTGCGCTTGCGTGGCTAAACCGCATCGGCCTTGGAGATAGGGCGGACTCTTATCCCGACAAGATCTCTGGCGGCCAACAGCAGCGCACTGCAATTGTGAGAGCAGTCGCAATGGAACCGAAGGTGCTTCTTCTGGATGAGGTCACCTCGGCCCTCGACCCCGAGCTTGTGGGTGAGGTGTTAGATCTGATTCGAGACCTCAAGAAGACTGGCACCACAATTTTGATGGCTACCCACGAGCTGTCGTTCGCCAGGGAGGTCGCGGACTGGGTGATTTTCCTCGAGAACGGAAAAATCTATGAGCAGGGCGAGGCGCAGGAGTTCTTTGAAAACCCCAAAGGTGAACGCACCAAGGAGTTTTTGTCCCGAATGGCTGGCAAGTAGATGCCACTGATTGGGCTGTGGGCGGTCATTGCCGCAACCATCGGGCCAATCCAGAA
>CAZQHT010000092.1:0-2318 GCA_964593635.1 uncultured Aquiluna sp. | reverse complement strand
AGGCCTTGCACTTAGCGGTGTCGCCGGTGACCTCGATAACCACCGAGTCACTGACTACGTCAATTACTCGGGCACGAAACAGCGTAACGGCTTCCAGCACCTGTGAGCGAGTGGAAGCATCAGTTTTGACCTTGATCAGCATGTGATCACGCGCAACTGCGTTGTCGTTTTCAAGCTCAACAATCTTGAGAACGTTGATTAGCTTGTTCAGCTGCTTGGTCACCTGCTCTAGCGGCTGGCCATCGAGTGAGACCACAACGGTTACCCGAGAAACCCCCTCGACCTCGGTGGTTCCTACCGCCAAAGACTCGATGTTGTAGCCGCGTCGAGCAAATAGCGCTGCAACGCGAGTCAAAATACCTGGTTTGTCTTCTACTAGAAGAGATAGAACGTGCTGAGTCATTACTCGTCTCCCTCCCATACTGGCCTGGCATCTCGCGCGTACTGCACGGCGTCATTAGAGACTCCGGCTGGAACCATTGGCCAAACCATCGCATCTCGACCCACGATGAAGTCAATAACAACCGGGCGGTCGTTGGTCTCCATCGCCAGCTTGATAGCTGGGTCAATCTCTTCCTCTGTTTCAACTCGGATCCCGAGGCAGCCATAGGCCTCGGCGAGCTTGACGAAGTCCGGAATCATGATGGTGTCAGTGCCGGTGTGAAGATCGGTGTTCGAGTAACGCTCGTTGTAGAACAGGGTCTGCCACTGGCGAACCATTCCGAGCGAAGAGTTGTTGATGATCGCAACCTTGATTGGGATGTTGTTGATCGCACAGGTTGCCAGCTCCTGATTGGTCATCTGGAAGCAGCCATCGCCATCGATTGCCCAAACCAAGCGATCTGGCTGAGCAACCTTTGCACCCATTGCAGCTGGAACCGAGTAACCCATGGTTCCAGCACCACCTGAGTTCAGCCAAGAGTTTGGACGCTCATACTTGATGAACTGCGCTGCCCACATCTGGTGCTGACCCACGCCAGCGGTGTAGATAGCCTCAGGCCCTGATAGCTCACCGATCCGCTTGATGACTGTCTGAGGAGCGAGCTTGCCGTCATCTAGATCAACGTATCCAAGCGGGTAGCGCTCTTTGAGGCCGTTGATGAACTGCCACCAAGCCTCGTAGTCAGGCTTCTTGCCTGCCATCTGCTTGGTTAGCTCAGCCACCAACATGGCGATAACGACTTTGGCGTCTCCAACAATTGGGACGTCTGCGTGGCGAATCTTGCCGATTTCGGCAGGGTCGATGTCAACGTGAATAACCTTCGCGCCAGGAGCAAAGCTCTTCACGTCTCCGGTTACTCGGTCATCAAATCTGGCGCCCAGGGTAATCAGTAGGTCGGCCTTCTGAAGACCGGTCACTGCTGGAACGGTTCCGTGCATGCCGGGCATGCCCAGGTGACTCGGGTGGGAGTCAGGGAAAGCTCCACGAGCCATCAGGGTGGTGGTGACCGGAGCATGAATTAGCTCTGCCAACTTCAAAAGCTCTGCGTTAGCTCCGGCTCGGATTACACCGCCACCGACATACAAGATAGGTCGCTGCGAAGCCAGAATCATCTCGGCTGCGGCCTGAACCTGCTTGCCGTGTGGATCGGTAATTGGCTTGTAGCCAGGAAGGTCAACCTTTGGAGGCCAGGAGAATTCAAACTTCTGGTTCTGCGCGTCTTTTGCCACGTCAACCAACACTGGCCCTGGGCGTCCGGTGGTAGCAAGCTCGTAAGCGGCTGCGATCACGCCAGGGATGTCGTTTGCATCGGTGACTAGGAAGCTGTGCTTGGTGATTGGCATCGTGATTCCAACGATGTCTGCCTCCTGGAAGGCATCGGTTCCGATTGCGTGGGAGTTCACCTGACCGGTGATAGCCAACATCGGAACCGAGTCCATCATGGCGTCCATGATCGGAGTCACAAGATTGGTAGCGCCAGGGCCACTGGTTGCAATGCAGACACCCAGCTTGCCGCTAGCGGCTGCATACCCTTCAGCAGCGTGACCAGCACCCTGCTCGTGACGAACCAGGATGTGTCGGATCTTCTTGGAATCCATCAGTGGGTCATAGGTAGGCAGGATCGCTCCGCCAGGCAGACCAAAGATGGTGTCAATGCCTAGTAGCTCAAGCGACCTAACGATTGCTTGGGCTCCAGTCAAAACCTCATTTGGCATCTAAATCTCTCTCGTCTATTTCAATAGAAATACTCAGTGAGGGTGGTTCGCTGATTAGCCGCAGTAGGCACCCTCTGAAGCAGAGGAGACCAACTTTGTGTATTTAGCGAGCACACCTTTTGTATAGCGTGGTGGAAGTGGAACCCATGTTTTCCTGCGGG
>CAZQHT010000091.1:0-2379 GCA_964593635.1 uncultured Aquiluna sp. | reverse complement strand
CGGAGCAGTTTTTGACCATGACTCCTGAGCATCGTGGGCTGCCTGCATCGCAAGCTGGCCATCCTCATAGGAGGCATCGGCGATGGTCTTTAGGAGTTTGCCGGTGGAGGGATCAAAGACATCAAGAGTTCCGCCATCGGACGCATCACGCCACTCACCATTGATGTAGAGCTGGTGGGGAACTAGGCCTAAAACTCTTTGCTCGTCCTGTGGGGTAATCAATTTCCACTCCTTTGTGCCCTACTATCTTGCCACTTCAGCCTCAGTGAATTTGCCACCACGGACACCGAAGAAAACGCCATTGCAGCACCTGCGAGCATTGGGTTGAGTAGGCCAACCGCAGCAACCGGAATCAAAAGCACGTTGTAGCCAAAAGCCCACCCAAGGTTCTGCCAAATGTTTTTGTGGGTGCGCTTTGCAAGGTCAAGTGCGTATGGGATAGACATCGGGTTGTCATCCAGAATCGTGACACTCGATGCAGCCTGGGCAGCATGTGCTCCAGAACCCATAGCGATGGAAACCTCGGCAGCACTTAGTGCCGCGACATCGTTTATGCCATCGCCAACCATGGCCGCATGAGGCAACGACTTGATTCGCTCTAGCTTCCCCTCGGGTGAAACCCCACCCTCAAATCTTTCGATTCCAAGTTGCTCTGCAACTTGGAAGACCCGGGCTGGATTGTCACCGCTGAGCAGGAAGCTCTCGATACCCGCAGCCTTGAGGGCCAGCACAGACTCTTTGCCACCCTGACGAATCTCATCGCTGAGTTCGATAAGGCCGTGAGCCCAACCCTCCCAAGAGACAACCACCAAAGTGTTTGGTCCAGCTGCAGCAATTGCTTCGTCTAGCTCGCTCTGGTTTTCGTAAGTGGCTGGTTTTCCAACCAAAACTTCAAGCCCATCAACAGTTCCGCTCAGGCCAACCCCCGGAACCTCCTTGATTTCGGTCGCAACCTTTTCGGTCTTGATACTGGAAATCGCCTTGGCGACCGGGTGCTTTGATCCAGCCTCAACCGCACTTGCCAGTTCGAGCATCGACTCCGCGCTAACTCCACCAAGCCCCTTTGAAGCCACGACCTTCAGTGCCCCATCGGTCAGTGTGCCGGTCTTGTCAAAGACCACGGTCTTTACTCGACTTAGGTTGCGAAGAGTGTCCGGGTTTCGAATCACAACTGATCGCTTGGCACCAAGGCTGGTGGCAACCACCAAGCTCATTGGAACAGCAATTCCTAGCGCGCAAGGACAGGCAATCACGAGAACTGCAACCGCAGCCTCGAAGCCGCGGGTTGGTTCTCCAAGAGCTGCCCACACAGCAAAGGTGCCAATGGCAATCACAATTACCGCAGGCACAAAAACATTTGAGATGCGGTCGGTGAGCGAGGCCAGTTTGGTTTTCTTGGCGGTAGCCTCGCGAACCAGATCGGCAATTTGGCTCAGGCGTGATGTCGCACTCGAGCCCAAAGCAAGAATTCGAATCTCGCCAGAAAGCGAGGTGGAGCCGGCGGTGAGCAGGGCTCCCTCGGTGACTTCTTGAGGTAGGGATTCACCGGTCAGGGTTGAGGTGTCAATCGATGCGTGCAGGGACTGAAGCTCGCCATCAACCGGGAGTCTCTCTCCAGCGGCCACCAGAACCAAGTCACCCTTTTTGATCTCTGAGGTTGAGACCTGAACTCTTTGACCCTCGCGCTCGATGGTTGCCTGCTGGGGAATTGCGCTCAGCAGCGCACGAACCGAATCGGTTGCGCTGCGCCTGGCCCGAACCTCAATGAACCGCCCAATCAATACAACTGTTGGAACAACCGCTGCCACCTCGAAGTAGGTGTGGGGGTGACCATCAAGAACCAGGTAGACGCTATAGAAGTATGCAACCGAGCTGCCCAGGGAGACCAGAGTGTCCATGGTGCTCGAGCCAAGTCGCAAGTTTTTGATGGCAGCTGAGTGAAACGGAAATGCCACGTAGAAAAACACTGGTGTTGCAAGTGCGAAGACCAGCCACTCATAGCCTGGGAACATCAGCTGAGGGATCATGGCAAAGGCCATGGCTAGAACCGACAGCACTGAGCCAACAATCAGCCTTGGACGCAGGGTCACTAGTTCTGGTTTACCCTTGCCGACTTTGTAGCCGGCGGACTCGATGGCTGCTTCGAACGCTTTGTCGTTCTGCTCACCGGTGAACTCAACGTGAGCCTTCTCTGTCGCAAAGTCGACATAGGCGGTGACGCCATCGAGTTTGTTGAGGCTGCGCTCGACTCTTCGAGCGCATGCCGTGCAGGTCATGCCCTCGATCTCGAGCTCGGTTAGGTTTTTAGGCATTCACAAGGGTGAAGCCGGTTGCTTCGTAGCCAGCCTCGGTTACTGCTGCTGAAAGCTGGTCGTTGCT
>CAZQHT010000090.1:0-2492 GCA_964593635.1 uncultured Aquiluna sp. | reverse complement strand
ATACATCACCGGCGACGATTGGCCTTTGGTAAACAAACCTCTGGTCGCCGTGAACCACTCGGGAAAAATCAATCTGCGCAGCTGGGTCGGAGAGCACAAGCTTCAGGCTCTGCTCCTGAATCACTACTGGAAAAGTTGTAGGAACCACCAAGTCTGGATATCCAAGACTCTTAGCCTTCTCAAGGTCAAGACACTCTGGGCCTGCCATCACTGCGCGAGCAAACTCACGAACCTTTTCCCTACCCACAAGGTAGCTATCGGTTCTGGGGTAACGCTTCCCCTGGATCTCTGGATTGACCATGGCTCAAGGGTAATCTGGAGGAAAGCCAGTACGAGGGAAAACAATGAAGTTTTTCACACCCGAGAAACACTCAGACATAACCGGTTATGAGCAGGTGCGAGCCGCTGCCAGGGATGTCGATAACTATTCCAGCGACCTGCAGGGCGATCGAGACGTGCGCGACTACCGCCAGATTCCCCTTGAGTATGACCCGCCAACCCACACTGACTACAGGCATGCGATACAGCCGTTGTTTCTTCGGCCAAAGCTGGAAGCACACATAAATAGCTTTAGAACCATGGCATCAGAAATCTTGGAATCAGCGCTTGAGACTAACGCCGAGGTTGATGTCTACAACGATCTAGCTCTGCCTTATGTGGTCTCTTGTCTTGGTGTGATCTATCAGCGACCACAGGATGTTGCCGAGTGGATTAGCTGGGGGCACGATGTCTGGACGGCAAAGGGACCAACCAGATCGGGTGACACCCTGCACAATTACCTGAAACGAGTCTTCACGGAGCCAAACGAGTCCGATGATATCTGGGGCACGTTGCGATCCATTCGCCCGGCTGGTGAGTTACTCACCGAAGCCGAATTCAAGGGATATGCCAGCGTCCTATTGGCAGGTGGCCGGGACACTGTAATCAAGTTGGTCTCGGGTCTCACCTGGCACCTATTGCGAAATTCAGTTGACCTAGAGGCAGTTCGAGCAGACCCAGATCTCGAGCGAGTGTTGATCAACGAAATGCTCAGGTTCCTATCGCCGCTGCCCGCAATCGAGCGCGTGAACAAGGCAACATTCGATGAAGAGAGCCCTAGCTATCAGAGACTCCACTTTGCCTCGGCAAATCATGATCCAAGCATTTGGGAGCGCCCTGACGAGGTCCTGCTCAATCGAGGCAAAACTCCGCACCTTGCATTTGGCTATGGGCCTCACGCTTGCATTGGGATGAACATGGCCGAGTACGAGGCGAAGGCATGGCTTCACGCGTTTTTGCCAGTAGCAAACCGATTTGAGCTTGTGGATAGCGAATTGGTTTTCGCAGAGGTTGACGGGATTAGATTTCTCGCTGATTTGCGCGGGGTGAAGATCAAGCCTTGTAGCTGAGGCGGGGCACG
Source organism: uncultured Aquiluna sp. (assembly GCA_964593635.1). GTDB lineage: Bacteria > Actinomycetota > Actinomycetes > Actinomycetales > Microbacteriaceae > Aquiluna. The sequence continues at coordinate 1,093 of CAZQHT010000090.1, read as the reverse complement.
ATCCCGCGACCTCACGATTATGAGTCGTGCGCTCTAACCAACTGAGCTACTCAGCCTCGAACTGCAGTAAGAAAGCTCACTGTCGATCGAGCCCCGAGACAGGATTGAACTGTCGACCCCTTCCTTACCATGGAAGTGCTCTACCACTGAGCTATCGGGGCGAAGCCTAAAAGGCAACCGCAAAAGATTAGCACTAGCGGTGGGCGCTAGGCAAACGCCAAATCTGTAAATCAAGGGCCGTGGATTCATAGCGAATCTTCGAACCAACCGGCCTCAGATAGCCGTTTCCAAATAGGTTTTCGGCATTCTCGGAGCCTCCAAGGGCTTCTCTTGCGAACTCGATGTGGCGATCTTTGCCTCGGCTAGCAATCACCAAAATCGATTCAGTCTTGTTCTCACGAACAAAGACCATTGCCTCTTTGGACGCATAGAGCCAGCGCATAGAGCCATCGACCAGAGCACGGTGCTTTTTGCGGAGCTGGCTCAGTTTTGAATAGGTCTCGATCATCGATGCGTCATACTCGCGCTCCCCGTTCCAAGGAATCGGGGTGCGGGAGTTTTCGCCATTCCAGCCATCGAGTCCGAACTCATCTCCGGCAAAAATCATCGGGATGCCGGGGAAGGTGAACTGCAATCCTGCCGCCACCCGCTGGGCTCCTGGGATAGCGAAGGTCTTGAAGCGTCCGGTGTCATGGGTGTCGAGGGCATTGAGGTTGTGCATGCGGACATGCCATGGGAAGGTGCCCGCAAATGAGTTGTGCAGCTTCACAAAGTCGGTGGCTGCGATCTCCTTGCGACCAAGTCCCAGCTGAGTTTCCTCACGCTCTTCCTTGGGATTCCAGAGCCACCGCCAGGTTGGCCTGGTGAAGTTTGCGTATGTCATGGTGGATTGGTAGGTGTCACCCTCGACATGGTTTGCAGCATCCGAGGTGAACTCGCCAATCAGGAAGGTTTCGGGAGAAACCTCATCCATGGTCTTGCGGATAATCTGGGCAACCTCGCGGTTGTAGTTGTCCTCGCGGATCCAACCGGTCATGTTGGCAACATCGATGCGCCAGCCATCAAGCTTGTAAGAACCCTTGAGCCACTTCGC
>CAZQHT010000089.1:0-2566 GCA_964593635.1 uncultured Aquiluna sp. | reverse complement strand
TGTAGGTACTGAGAAAGGTTGTTCTGGAAAGCGTTTGACTCGGTTGCGTTGTAAGTAACCTCGTTGCCAGTCTTTGCGGTGTACGCATCGACTAGACCCTTTAGCTGGGTGGTAGGTGACTCGTCAACGGTGCGAGCACCGAATGAAAGTGGACCTGCGGCGCTTGGAGCACAGCCAGCAAGCATGGTGGCACCGGCGATACCGAGACCTCCGGCAGCTGCACCCTTTAGCAATAGACGACGGTCAACTTCGTGACCTGAGATTTTGTTCAGCATTGAACCTCCTAGAAGAAATGAACTCTTATCACCAGAGTAGACCGACAAACCCGATATCAGGGGCTTTTCTCGTAACAAAATCATCACGACTAGACAAAAACGAAAAAAACCGCACAAAAACAGACAAATTCGGGAGCAAATCTCAAAAACCGCAATCGACTCATCTCTCCTACAATCGCAACCATGAAGCATTACGACGCTGTGATTGTTGGGGGTGGCCACAACGGCCTAACCGCGGCCGCTTACCTAGCCAAGGCGGGCAAGTCTGTGCTCCTGCTTGAGCGCCTCGATTACCTTGGCGGAGCAGCAACATCCAGCTTCACATTTGAAGGCGTTGGCGCAAAGCTCTCCCGCTACAGCTACCTCGTCAGCCTCTTGCCCAAACAGATCATTGACGACCTAGGGCTTGAGATAGAGCTAATTCAAAGGCGCTACTCCTCTTACACCCCAACACCCGGTGAAGATCTCGGCCTCCTTATAGATAGGCAAGATGCCGACGCAACCAAGGCTTCCTTCGATGCACTCGGCGCGAGTGCCGACTACAGGGCATGGGGGAAGTTCTACTCGCGGACCGAGGTACTCGCACAAAAACTCTTTCCAACCGTGCTCAAGCCACTCAAGCGAAGAAGCGAGGTTCGCGAACTTATCGGGGCTGACTTTGCTCCATTCTTTGAAAGGCCAATTGGCCTAGAGATCGAAAAGCAATTCAGCTCAGACCTGGTTCGAGGGGTCGTGCTAACCGATGCACTTATCGGAACATTCGCCTCGAATAGGGACCCGGGTCTTGATGCCAACCGATGCTTTTTGTACCACGTGATTGGTGGTGGCACCGGAGACTGGAATATCCCAGTCGGTGGGATGGGCCAGGTTTCCGGAAGTATCGCGAGCGCCGCGAAGCGCTTTGGGGCAGAACTTATTAGCAGCGCTGAAGTAACTGCCATCTCCTTAGACGGGGTGGTCAGTTACCTCTTCAATGGACAAGAGCAATCGGTTAGCGCGACCTGGATTCTCTCCGGAGTCTCCCAAACCGAGCTGGCGAAGCTGACCGGAGCCTTCAAGCCTGAGGAGGTTCAGGGTGCTCAGGTAAAGGTAAACATCCTGCTGAAGCGGCTCCCGAAACTGAAGGACTCAAGCGTGAGTCCGGAGGCTGGGTTTGGTGGGACCTTCCATATAAACGAGACCTACGAACAACTGCAGGCTGCGTTCGATGCCGCCAGCAGGGGCGAGATTCCAGACCCGCTGCCGTGCGAGATTTATTGTCACTCGCTCACCGACCCAACCATCCTGGACGAGAGCCTGCAAGCCGAAGGTGCGCAGACCATGACGGTATTTGCACTCCACATGCCCCACTCGCTAACCAAGCACTTCGATAACGATGACCTGAGAGCTAAAGCTCAGGTGGCAGTTCTAAAGTCTTTGAATTCTGTTTTGGCCGAGCCGATTGAAGACCTGATCTATCGAACCCCTCGAGGTGAGCTCTGCATCGAGACCAAGACCACACTTGATTTGGAGCAGGCACTTGGGTTGCCTGGCGGAAACATTTTTCACTCCCCGCTGTCCTGGCCTTTCGCCGAGGATGGAGACGACCTATCTACGCCTGCAAAGCGTTGGGGTGTTGACACTGGAATAGCAGGGATTGTGTTCTGTGGTTCAAGTGCCAAACGAGGTGGTGCAGTGAGCGGCATCGGTGGTCACAACGCTGCCATGGCAATCTTGGAGAGCTAGTCCCAGAGGTCGTCTTTTTCCAAGAGCTCTCTGACTCTTGGGATCACCTTGGTGGCGTAAAGCTCAATGCCGTGCATGAGCTTTGAGTGCGGCATTGGACCGTTTGAATACTTGAGGTCAAAGCGAGAAGCCCCAACTGCTCGAACCGCATAGGCAATCTTCTGAGCAACTGTTTCAGGAGACCCCACATACATCGAGCCATGCTGAACCTCTTGCAGGTAGTGGGCTTTGGTGGTTGGTCCCCAACCGCGCTCTCTACCAATCCGACCAAACATCTGCTCGTAGTGCGGCCACTGCTCTTCAATAGCTTGCTCATCGGTGTCGGCGATGTGGCCGGGAGAGTGAATGGAGACTGGCAACTCAGGCTTGTCTAATTTCTGGAGTGACTCTTTGAAGAGCCTGGAGAAGGGTGCAAATCTGGCCGGATCTCCACCGATGATCGCAAGCGCCATTGGGATGCCCAAGCGAGCCGCTCGGATTACTGACTCAGGTGATCCGCCAACCCCAACTCGAAGTGGGATAGCTCCGCGCTCGGTCTTTGGGTAAACCTCTTGGTTCACAAGACC
>CAZQHT010000088.1:0-2589 GCA_964593635.1 uncultured Aquiluna sp. | reverse complement strand
GCGATTGAATCGCCATCGGCACAGCCTGTGAGCACTACCGAGTAGTTGCCGCTGAGAGCATTGCGAGGGCTTGCGGGTGAAAACAGTTGAATCGCACAGCTGTGAGATGCACCAGAAACTATTTGGAAGTCGTTCTCCGAGACCTCATTGGTCGACTCACCAAAGTTTGTTGTGAAGGTCAAGTTTGTCGACTTGTTAGGGGAAGCAGGGGATGTGATTGTGACCGTTGATAGTGATCGGTCTACTGAGGTTTGTGCGCTAGTCGCTTGCAAACCACCCGAAGGGCCTTGGTTGCCCGCGAGGTCAGTCAGCGCATTGGTCTTGAATGCCAAACCTGCGCTCACCCCATCGTTACAACCAACCAGAGTGACCGAATATGTCGGAGCACTTTGAGTGATTGCTCCTATGGAACAACCGGTTCCAGACACGTTGAAGTCATTTGCGTCGACGGTGCCCTGGATGGTCTCGGTGATTGTTACAGAGAAGGTGATTGGGTCATCTCGAGATGCAGCAGGAGATGTGATTGTTCCCGATGGAGCTGTCCTGTCCACCAACACAGGGCCAGCATTGAGGGCTGATGGCGGGGCCGCGTTTGTCGCTGCGTCAGTCGCACTCAACTGGGCCATGGTTAGGGTCACGCTCGCTGCATCTGCACAAGACCCAACTGGGATTGTGTAGACCAGGTTCGGAGCTGAGCCGGTTGGACCGGTAGGAGTTCCAACGACACAACTGGTTCCGACGACACTGAAGTCAGCCGCGGCCAAGCCGGTTAGTGTTTCCGTGCTACCCAGTGTGAAGTTCAGGGTAGAGGCATTGGAAGGTGTGGTTGGCGATGTGAGGGTGAGGGTTGGGGGGCCACGGTCAATCAGGGTCTGCGCACTAACAGCAGCATTGGTCGGGCCGCGCAAGGCACTGTTTCCGGAAAGGAAAACAGCGGAGCTGTTTAGTGAGGCGGCAACTGTGCCGTCGGTCTCGCACACGACGGTAACGGTAAAGGAAGTTCCCGATGATCCCGATACCGAAGGGACGCAGCCTCCAGCCGTGCCGCTTGTAGTGAAGTCTGCAGCCGTAAGCTCTTCAATCGCTGCACCGAAGGTGAGTGCAAAGGTGTTGGTCAAACTGTTGCTCAGTGCTGACGTAGCAGTGAAACTCGAAACGGTAGGCAGAGCAAGGTACGTGATGGTAATGGAGCCGTCGCCTGTCGCCGAAGAGAAGCCCTGTGTGTGGGTAACACTAGTGGCGACGGCCGGGTCAGCATATGACGAACCTCCGCCGCCACCTGCGGCCCACCCAGCACCGTGATCTTGTGTAGAAGTTGCAGCTCCACCACCAAAAAAGCCGCCGCCGCCGCCGCCGGAACCCCAGGCATCGCGATTGCCAGCGGATCCACCCTGACCGCTCTCACCTGCTGTCGAGCCACGCAAAGTGGTACCCACGGTGCCGCCCGCGTTTTGTGAGCCGCCGCCGCCACCTATCGCGGAATTACAGTTCTGGCCGTTTCCTCCAGTCAGGCCACCTCCGGCACCGCCTAATGCGCTGCAGTTTCCACCTGAACCGCCGCCGCCGCCGCCCGCCACTAGCCGTCTGTGAGCTAGAGAATCCCCGCCGATGCGGATGTCGGACGCACCACCACCGCCACCTCCATTGGCTACCTGGCCTCCGGTGTCAAAGCCACCCGAGCCACCACCATTGAATCCGCCAGCAGCATTCGAGTCAAAGTTCGCTCCATTTGCCCCTTTGCCGCCTACTCGAAGGGTCAAGACCGAGGTTGGGGTAACTGCCAACGTGGCCTGCACTCTTCCGCCACGTCCACCGGCTGTCGAATTCGAGAATCCGAATCCTCCAGCTCCACCTTGCATGTCAACAGTGATTGAGCTCACTCCGGCGGGAACTGTCCAGGTCTGTGCTGAGCCAGTGTTCGTAAAAGTCGTTTGACAAAATCCGCCAGCCTGCAACGTCCAGCCACCAGGACAGGCATTTGCGTTCGCTGGCTCTACCGAAGCCGGCCCAACCCCCGCGAGTGTGAGAAACCCAGTCAACAGAACGACCAATGAACTGCTGAACCAACGGCGCATTTTCTGCGTCAGGACTCTCTCCTAAAACTCAACGACAAGGATAGAGTTTGGGGCCCTTCTTTGGGGGATAAATCTTCGTCAGGTCTCGGTTGTTGGGTCTATTTGTAAAGACCAAGAACGCTCAGCGGAAACCTCAAATACTCTGCCTTCCAGGCAAGGTTTGGGTTTCGCCAGGCAAGGTCATCTGCGAGCTCAGCAATTGCTGCCAAAAAGAAGACGTTTATCAGGTCAACGCTTAGGTAGCTGATGGTGTCGCCGGGAAATGCTTTGGCGAGGAATCTCCTCAATAGGTTTGGGACATCCCCCAACCCATGCTCATGAAGCTGAGCTCGAACTTCTAGCTCCAACTCTCTGGCTCTTCTTGGGTTCCAAGGAAGTGCTGGGTTTGGGAAGTGAAGCATTTCACTCAGTTGAAGTGCTTCTTTGTAGCGGACATCCTCTAGGCGATCAAAAAGGGGCACAAAGCGATCCATCTCATAGCCTGCTTTGCGCAGGTCGAGGATGTCCGGGTATG
>CAZQHT010000087.1:0-2592 GCA_964593635.1 uncultured Aquiluna sp. | reverse complement strand
CCAGGTAGTCGCCACCCTTGACGGTGTCAAAGGTGTGCCACTCCCAGCTGTCTTCCTCCACGTTTGCCAAAGCTGCTGCCATTCCACCCTGAGCAGCACCGGTGTGGCTGCGGGTTGGGAAGAGCTTTGAGACGACGGCCACCTTTGCGTGTGGGCCTGCCTCAATAGCAGCACGCATGCCAGCACCACCGGCGCCAACAATTACAACGTCGTACTCGTGGTGAATGATGTTTTGCTCAGCGGTCTTGGCCAATTTTGTCCTTACTGATTAGCGGGGCAGAAAGAGGGGAGTAGCTCTGCGGCTGCGCCAGCAGGGCATGGGTCGAAGGTGAAGATCACCAAGGTGCCTAGAAGAATCAAAAGACCACAGACGGCCCAAAGAGTAGTTGTCAACATTCTGCGAACTACAACCCGGTCGGTGTAGTCGTTCACGATGGTGCGCATGCCGTTGGTGCCGTGAATCATGGCCAGCCAAAGCATTGCAAAGTCCCACCACTGCCAGAAGGGGTCAGCCCACTTGCCGGCTACGAAGGCAAAGTTGATGGCCTTGATGCCATCTCCCAGAACTAGGTTCACCATTAGGTGAGTGAAGATCAGCACAATCAGGAGTGGACCTGAAATGCGCATGAAAAGCCAGCCGTACTTCTCCCAGTTCGCTGCCTTGCGGCTGCGTGGGGAGTTTGGGGTTTCGATTACAACGCTCATTAGTGCTCACCAAACACTCTCGCCAGGTGAAGCGGTGCGAATGCAGCTACCGCGACTACTGAAATTCCGATTGCAATCCAGAACATGACGTTCTGGTACTTGGTGCCCTTGGACCAGAAGTCCACGGCGATAATCCTCAGGCCGTTTAGACCGTGGAATAGGACTGCTCCAACGAGTCCAAGCTCAGCGGTTCCAACAATCGGAGTCTTGTAAGACTCGATGACAACGTTGTAAGCCTCAGGGCTAACTCGCACCAATGCGGTGTCGAGCACGTGCACCAATAAGAAAAAGAAAATTGCCACACCGGTTACTCGGTGTAGGACCCAGGACCACATGCCAACTTTGCCGCGGTAAAGAGTCCCTGCTGGGCGTACTGCCACGCTAGCCTCCATGGATAGTCAGGGTTTACTGGAAAAAGTCTAACCCGCCATAAGCCCGCTTCTTACCCGAAAACGCCTATTGGCATAGGGTAAGAGCGTGAATTCAGAGCAAAGATCTGCCTCCGACCGCTTTTACGCGGTTATCCCCGCTGGAGGCGTGGGCTCTCGGCTCTGGCCACTCTCAAGAGCGAGAGCACCTAAGTTTTTGCACGACCTAACCGGCAGTGGGCAAACCCTGCTGCAGGACACCTGGGACAGGGTTCAGCCAATTGCGGCGGGCCGCACCATGGTCGTGACAGGCGATGTGCACGCGCAGGCTGTTGGAGAACAGCTACCTGATTTGCAGGACAAAGACCTGATCCTGGAGCCAAGTCCGAAGGACTCAACAGCTGCTATTGCTTTGGCAGCTGCAGTATTGATGCAGCGCGAACCAGATGTGATCATCGGTTCATTTGCGGCCGACCACGTGATCACAGATGACAAGGTTTTTCAGGCGGCAGTCAACGAGGCAATCTGGGTTGCGGCCAGCGGAAAGATTGTCACCATCGGACTTCGTCCAACTGAGGCTTCGGTTGCCTTCGGCTACATTCACCGCGGTGAGAGACTCGACAGTCCAACCGCATGCCAGGTCAAAGAGTTTGTCGAAAAACCAAACATCAAGCTCGCTCAAAAGTATGTCGACTCAGGGGATTACTTCTGGAACGCCGGCATGTTCATCGCTCCCGCCAAGCTCCTGCTGGAGGTATTGGCTGAGACTCAGCCTGAACTGCACGCGGGCGTAATGGCGCTTGCTCTTGCCTGGGACACACCGCAGCGCTCAGCTGTGCTCGCCGAGCGTTGGCCCAAGCTCACTCAGATTGCAATCGACTATGCGATTGCCGAGCCGGCTGCCGCCAAGGGTTTGGTTGCTGTGGTGCCGGGTGAGTTTGAATGGCACGACGTTGGCGACTTCGCGGCTATCGCCGAACTGCAGTCCCAGGGCCGCAAGGGAAACCTTGCCGTGCTGGGCCACGGCAGAGTGCTAGCCGAGTCATCCTCTGGGATTCTGGTCAGCGACACCGGAAGACTGGTTGCGCTAATTGGCCTTGAAGATGTGATTGTGGTTGACACCGCTGATGCTCTTTTGGTCACAACCAAGGAGCATGCTCAGCGAGTGAAGTCCTTGGTTGATGTCCTAAAGCAGTCTGGCCACTCAGAACTTTTGTAGCAAAAGTTTCAAACTGGTAAAGCTTGGAGTTTTGCCCATTTTCGCCGCTTCTCCATAGGTAGAGTTATCCAGAATTTGGCGCACTCGCGTCAATCTAAATTCAGGAGGAAACCTTGAAGCTAAAGAATGCATCCGCCGCATTCGCTCTATTGGGCGTATCGGCACTATTGCTTTCTGGTTGCGCCGCTGCACCAGAGGCAGAGCCAACCGCAACCGAGACCGCAGCTGAGACTGTCCCAGCCATCGACTACCTAGCTTGTGCAGTATCTGACGAGGGTAGCTGGAACGACAAGTCCTTCA
>CAZQHT010000086.1:0-2807 GCA_964593635.1 uncultured Aquiluna sp. | reverse complement strand
TTGCGTGAGGTGGGCAAGCGAGAGCCTTCAGTCTTGCGACAGTTTCTCGAGGAGTTTGCTCCCACAATGCCGAGAACAGCACTGCGCTATGCGATTGAAAAGCTCTCCGAATCGGAGCGCAAAGACTGGCTTAGTCGGAAAGCTCGATAATCACCGGCACGTGATCGCTAGGGCCTTCGCCCTTGCGCTCATCGCGCTCAATGGTTGCTCCAATCACCCGCTCTGTTAGAGCGGGTGAGGTTAGCGAGAAGTCAATGCGCATCCCGTTGTTCTTGGGGAAGCAAAGGTCCTTGTAATCCCAGTAGGTGTATTGGTCGGGGACTAGTTCCCGCACTCGATCCGAAAGCCCAATCTGCTCAAATGCTTCGAACGCTTGGCGCTCAAGCTCGGAGACGTGGGTCTCAAACATCGAGAGATCGTAAACATCGCTGTCTAGCGGTGCGATGTTGAAATCCCCAGTTAGGGCCAACTCAAGATCTGGATTCATCTCCAACTGCTCGGCAGTGAGAGCGGCTAGTCGATCTAAAAACTCGAGCTTGTATTCCATGTGGGGGTCATCGAGTCCGCGACCGTGGGGTACATACAAACTCCACACCCGAACTCCGTTGAATGTTGCGCCCAGTGCCCTGGCTTCAACAATGTCCTTGAACATCGGCTGACCCGAGAACGAGGTCTCAACATCCTCTGGCTCCAAATCAGCACGGTATGCGAAGGCAACTCCGTTCCACTGATTCAGGCCATGAGAGATGACTTTGTAGCCAATGGCTTCAAAGTCAGCAACCGGAAACTGCTCCGGCTTGCACTTAATCTCTTGCATGCCCAAAACATCAACCTGGGTTCGCTCCAGAAACGGAATTACTCGAGGTGCACGAGCTCTTACTGAGTTGACGTTCCAAGTTGCGATGCGCATCTCTAAACTCTAACCATGAGCTTCGAAGCAACCCAAAAACCTCGCCTTGTTGAACTAATCAAGGAGCTTGCCGTTGTCCACGGCCGAGTAACGCTTTCTTCGGGTTTGGAAGCCGACTACTACGTTGACCTTCGCAGGGCAACTCTTCACAACGAGGCTGCACCTCTAATTGGCCAGGTAATGCTCAAGCTCCTGGATGAAAACGGTTTTGGTGATGTCGACGCAGTTGGCGGACTAACCATGGGTGCCGACCCGGTTGCATCAGCGATTCTGCACCAGGCATCGGCCCAGGGCCGAAGCATCAACGCTTTTGTTGTGCGCAAGGCGGCTAAGGCTCACGGCATGGGTCGCCAGGTTGAAGGCCCAAGTGTTGAGGGCAAGCGTGTGGTTGTTCTTGAAGACACCTCAACCACGGGTGGTTCACCGCTAACTGCAGCAGAGGCACTTGTGAATGCTGGTGCAACTGTGGTTGCTATCGCAACCGTTGTTGATCGCGACACCGGTGCCAAGCAGGCTATTGAAGCTGCCGGTTACCCATACCTCACAGCAGTAACGCTGGGTGACCTTGGACTCTAAGCCTCAGGTTTCGCAACAGCGCCACCTCACCCCCTTTATCTTTTTGCAGCTGGCTTCTATCACCAGCATCATCTCCGGCTCCATGGTGTTCATCGCAATCCCTTGGATTGCGCTTGAGATCACCGGGACCGCAACCAGCGCAGGCCTTGTGGTGGCGCTAACTGCCATCCCAGGTCTATTAGCTGCTCCGCTGGTGGGTTCGGTGATTGACCGCTTTGGGCGCAGGCGAATCGCAATCTGGTCTGAGGTGCTAACGGTAGTCACCTCGTTGATGATCCCGATCTTCTCGGGCTACTGGCAGCTCACGCTGCCTGCCGTGATTGTGATTGGCATGCTGCGGGCCATGGTTGCTCCAGGTGGCGGAACCTCGAGGAAGTCACTTATTCCGGATGTTGCCACCCCGGCCCAGATGACTCTGGATCGAGCTAACTCAATTCACGAGGGACTCTTTGCAACCGGCTTTGCCATTGGGCCGGCGCTCGCAACCTTCTGCATTGCTTGGTTCGGCTCAGCCAACACCTTCTTGGTAGTTGCAGCCTTTGGTGCTCTGTCAGCCGTCTTTGCTCTCATGATTCGAGTTCACGAACAGCAGGAGGAGAAGGACGACAGCGACACCGGAAGCGTCTTCAAATACGCAATCCAGGGCTTTGTGGTGTTGTTCTCAAACCCACCAGTTTTCTTGATGATGGCTGCGATCATGACTTTGGCCTTGATCTACCTGCCGACCGAAATGGTCATCCTGCCCGCCTATTACAAGGCGGTTGAAGACCCAACAGGTTTAGGTATTGCAATATCTGCTGGTGCTGCGGCTTCGATTGTTGGAGCGCTGGGTTTCGAGCAGATCCATAAGCGCGTCAGCTATGCAAACATCCTGCGCATCAGCATCATCGGCATTGGTCTCTCAATGCTGCCGATGAGCCAGCTGCCTGCACAGTGGGTAATCGTTGCCTTCTTCTTCACCCTGGGCCTTGCTTGGGGGCCACTGCTTCCGCTGCTAAACACTGTTATCCAAACCAGGATCCCAGCAAGCAAGCGGGGTCGAGTGTTCGCACTTGAAATGACCATCTGGAATGCCGGACCGATGGTCTCCATGGTCGCGGTCGGCAGCGCAGTTGACGCTTTCGGTGTCAAGGCTGTTTACACGGTCCTCGCCATTGGAGTTCTGTTTGCAGCAATCTTGGTTTCCACCAACAAGTACATGAAAGAACTCAACACCTAAGTTCTCCACAGGCCGCATCCCCAGGCTCTCGACTAAGAAACATCTGTGCCACTATTCGTGAATGCTATTGCTTGAGAAACAACCATCAGATAATCTGATTTC
>CAZQHT010000085.1:0-2870 GCA_964593635.1 uncultured Aquiluna sp. | reverse complement strand
CCTTCTCGGCAAATGGGTCTCCGACCTGCACCGCTGGGCGCTTGGTTGGTCCGGTTGAGTCAAAGGTCTCTGAAGCCAGAACGCTCACGCCACCGATGCCATCGGCGCCTGTTCTGGCACCAAAGAGAATCACTAGGTCGCCGGCATCGGTTGCCTTCGCAAGCTTTAGGTCTTCGTGCTTCATGGCTCCAACGCCAAGGGCATTGACGAGGGGGTTGCCCTGGTAGACCTTGTCAAAGACAGTCTCGCCACCGATGTTTGGAAGCCCTAGGCAGTTGCCATAGAACGAGATACCCGCAGTTACGCCGTGGACAACTCTTGCGGTGTCAGGGTCTTTTGGAGCACCGAATCGGAGCTGGTCCATGATGGCAATTGGCCTTGCACCCATGGTCAAAATGTCACGGACGATGCCACCGACTCCGGTGGCAGCGCCTTGGAATGGTTCGATGTAACTGGGGTGGTTGTGGCTTTCAACCTTGAAGGTGACCGCCATGCCCTCACCGATGTCTACAACACCGGCGTTCTCACCCATGCCGACCATCAGGTCTTTTTTCATCTCGGGGGTGACCTTCTCACCAAACTGGCGAAGGTAGATCTTGGAGGACTTGTAGCTGCAGTGCTCGGACCACATCACCGAATACATAGCTAGCTCCGAGGAGGTTGGTCTGCGACCAAGGATCTCTCGAATGCTCTCGTATTCGTCTAGCTTGAGCCCTAGCTCTTTCCAGGGCTGGTCCTTGGTTGCATCACTGGCAGCCTGAGCTGTGGTGTCAACGTTCGTTGGGCGCTTTGTGCTCATTAGTTAGTCCCCAATACTTTTGCGTTTTGGTTTATAGAAGATCTCATTTGCTAGCTCCTGATTCCAAGGCTTCTGAGGTAATCGGTAGCGAAAACCCCTTGCGGATCTAGTGAGTCAAAGAGCGCCTTTGCCCTATCGAGTTTTGGATGAACTTCTTTGAGTTCTTCTTGGCTGAAGCCGTGGACCTTGCCCCAGTGCGGAATCGGCTTGAATTCTGCGGTCACCTTCTCAACAAGTGCCACTGCCTTGGTAACCGCAGTTGCATCGTTTTTCCAGGTGAAGTGCACTGCTACTGAGTCTCCGCGCAGCATCGGAGAAAGCCATGCAGCATCTTGAGCAACTGTCCTGATTTCAGAGATCAAGAGAGTCGGATTGATCTCTGCGGCAATGGTTTGAATTGCCTTGATTGCGCCAACGATGTTTTTGCGTTCGAAGAAGTACTCGGTCTGGATCTCATCTCCAGCACTTGGGGTTGCATCGAAGCGGAAGTGTGGCAGTCGGTCTAGCCATGCCCCCTCTTCGCCACCCTGCTGGGTCAGGTTGTCGCCAACTCCAGGCATCAGTTCTGGCATCGAGGTTGCATCGGGCTTGATGCCGGCAATTTCAGCCGGGGGAGCGCTGTCATGCATTCTGCTCTTGACCCAGGTTTGATCGATGGTGTCGCTTCCCCACTTGGTGAAAAGGCTGACGCTATAGCCGGCGGCAGTCAAATTGGCTGGGTCTTCATAGAAGAGCTCCCACGGCAGGTTTCTGAAAACGTCCTGCCGCATTTGGTAGCTCGGCACAATCGCTAAAGTCACATTCACCCAAAGCCCATAGGCACCAAGGCCCACTCTGCAAGCCTCGAAGTTTTTGCTTGAGCGATTCAGAGTCACAATCACTCCGTTTGCATCCAGGTAGCTGAAGGACACAAGTGATGAGGAGAGAATCTGGTTCTTGTCTCCGGACCCATGGGTGCCGGTGGCAGCTGCTCCAGCTATCGAGATGTGGGGTAGCGAACCCATGTTCTTGAGTGCGTAGCCGTGCTCCTCGAGAAAAACTGCAACCTCTCCGTATCGGGTGGCTGCTGCCACCGTCACGGTTGAGTTCTTCTGATCGATGATCGGTTCGAAACTGAGTCCTGCAGCACTGACCAGCTGCCCCTCGCCAATAACTACATTTGAAAAAGAGTGCTTGGTTCCAATTGGTCGAACCTTGCCTGAGCGGATGATTTCCGAGAGCTCGGAAAGACTCTCTGGGGCGAGGATCTGGCCAGATCCATAGTCGAGGTTGCCTCCCCAGTTCTTACCCACGGAGCCCTCCACAAAAACTCAGGTCGTCTGAAATCAACTGTTGACCAGTGCCTTCAGCACTGACTCAAAGAACCTCAGTCCATCTGTTCCAGAGCGCATGGCAATGTCAGTGTCGGGTCCAAAGCCTGGCTCAACCGCGTGCTCTGGGTGAGGCATTAGACCAACCACATTGCCACGCTCATTGGTGAGGCCTGCGATGTCGTTCATTGAGCCATTCGGGTTTAGTTCTAGGTAACGAAAGACAACTCGATTTTCTGCCTCAAGCATCTTTAGAGTGTCTGGGCTTGCGATGTAACCACCCTCACCGTTCTTTAGAGGAATGGTGATTTCCTGGTCTTTTTCAAACAGATTGGTCCAGGCGGTGTTTGTGTTTTCAACCCTGAGCTTTTGGTCTCGGCAGATGAAGTGCTGGTGTTCGTTTCTAATCAGTCCACCAGGCAGAAGGTGAGACTCAACTAGAACCTGGAAGCCATTGCAAATACCCAGAACCGGTAGTCCCTGAGCAGCAAGTCGCACCACCTCTTTGGTGGCAGGAGCCTGGGCGGCAATTGCTCCACAGCGCAGGTAGTCTCCATAGGAGAAGCCTCCCGGCAAAACAACAGCGTCTACTTTGTGGAGGTTTTCGTCTGCATGCCAAAGCGGAACCGGGGTTCCGCCAGCGAGCCTGATGGCTCGCTGAGCATCTCGATCGTCAAGGGTTCCTGGGTAGGTGATGACACCGATACGCATGCCCTACTCCTTGGTGATTGAAACTACGTCTTCGATGACGTCGTTTGACA
>CAZQHT010000084.1:0-2880 GCA_964593635.1 uncultured Aquiluna sp. | reverse complement strand
ACGCCACCAATTGTCACGTGGTCTCCAGCTCCCAGTCGACTACCAACAACCTGAACCAGCTGGCCACCTGCGGTGGTCACAACATTAGGAGTGATCGAAGTAATCTCTGGGCCGTTGTATGTGACAGATCCACCGGTCGAACCGGATGACCAAATCGCATACAGAGTTGCAGAGCCAGATGAGTAAGCCCCGGAGAGAACTGCACCGGTTGGTGTGGTCGACCATCCTGCGAATGTGCTTCCTGCCTTAGTTGAGGTTGGTAGCGATAGACCAGACTGCCCAAAGACATACTGCTGACTAGCCACGCTCGATCCGCCCTGCGAGTCAAAGGTAACGGTGGCAATCCACTTGGCAAACAAGTTCAGGTTAGAGGTCAAGGTGATTGATGAACCAGTTGAGTAGTCAGTGCCTGAGCCGGTGTTGTTTGCATTCCAGCCAACGAAGGCAAAGCCGGGCTTTGTGAGGCTTCCGGTGCCGACGGTTGCAGTGGTGACGTTAGACAGGTTTGTCGGAGCAGTTCCGGTTCCTGTGTTGGCGTCATAAGTCAGCGCATACGTATTTCCGGCCGAAATTGTGAAGGTTCTAATTACTGGGAAAGGAGCTAGGTATGTAACTCCTCCGACAGTTCCACCAGCACTTTCAGCTCGAACGGAACAAGTTCCCGCCGCGACGCTAACAATGTCTAAGCCAGAAACTGTGCAAACTGATGGAGTCAGTGCAACCAGAGTCACAGGCAAGGACGAGGAAGCAACAGCGCCAGAACTAATTGCATGCCCAGATGTGAATACCTGGTTAGCGGGCTGGGGGAAAGTGATCTCATTGTTTGAAAAGTAGAACACTCGTGTCACTGGTGTGGCGCTCGCATAGGTGGAGTCTCCCGCCTGTGTTGCCGTCACCGAACAAGCCGATCTCGCGTTGGTAATGACAGGCACAATGTCTGTGCCGTTGGCATGAATAGTGCAGATGCTAGGCGTATTCGAGGTGAGGGTAACCGGTAGGGGTGCGGAGGAGGTCGCTGAAGAAGAAAACGCTCCCGACCCCGGTGCGATTGGGGTTGAAACCCCAGGGAAGGTAATGACCTGAGGCAGGGAGGCTATCGCAAGGCTTAGCGAGTATGCGACAGCGCTGTAAGCCAGCCCGTCTCCAACCCTGAATGAAATTGTTGCAGGATTGGTCGATCCTCCCGGCATCAAGTAAGTGAGGCCACCGCCACGAATAGCGTCCGCGCTGAGGGTTGACCCAGCAATAACAGAACTCGTAGCAGTTCCATTGAAGAAACTCAAATCGACAAGATCCGTTGTCGACTCAAACTTGATGTCCGAAAGCGGATTGCCGTCTTGGTCTGAATAGAAACCGAAGTCAGTAATGGCAACGGTTGCCCTCGCGCCTGGCACTACATACTTTGTCACGTTGGAGGAAGTAGGGGCAACGTTGAAGGTGTTCGCAAAAGTTGCAACAGATGGCCATGCAACTCCTGCACCAAACTGAAGACCATAGAGTGAACCGCCTGGGGCGTAGATTCGGATGTCGACAGCGCTCACCTGGTCGTAAATCACTCGGGCGCGCCCTTTAGTGAAGGAGTCATTACCGCTGTAATTGCTGTTTGGGCCCAGGAACTCGACCAGAGACGTTCCTGAGATGAGAGAAACCGCGACAGGGGAGGTGTCGTTCACCTGATACTGCTGGAAGGACGAGAATGCCACCCACTGGTTATTATCCAAATCGTAGGTATTGATTAGCAAATTTCGAAGCTCAACCGCGATGCCGGAGACTTGGGAGTTGGAGTAAACCACGGTTCCTGTTTCCCAGAACTTGTATCTAAACACCACGTCCCTGGATCCTCCTGACCCCATATCCAGGATGATTAGGTCCTTCTGCGCTTGGTTCAGGGTAACTCCATTGAACTGGGATGATGACTCTCTATCCCAGATGAACTCTGGGCTTGACCCGGTGGCAATCGATGCAACAATCTCCACAGTGACGTCAACGGATACCCCGCCGATGACCCCAGCACTTGGGTATAGGAATGTGTTTCCAACCGTTGCGCTGGTGCTATTGCCGTTGAGGATGACCATGGTGGAGGCATCAAAATTGAGATACTCCCCCGAAAAGTCCACAGAAGCGGCATTCGCCGGCTGGCCCAAATTCCAAGAGCCAAGAGATGGGCTGAAGAATGAGAGCAGGAGCGCAAAAACCACACTCAGTGATGCGTTTCTCAACGACTTGCGGTTGATTGTGAGCAAAGTTCCCCCTAAGGAAGTTTTCAGCTAAGAGTAGTCATGAGATGCACAAGCTACGCCATAGGATTCGGCTAACCGAAGCTATAGAGGGTTTTAGTCGCTTTTGGGTCTCCCACTAGGGTTTGCCTCAACTCTTTTGCTCTTGCTAGGCCAAAAGATCGTTACGGTCGGGATCCCTAAATCAGTTCTCTTGATTTGGCAATGAACCACAGCCAAATCAGCAGGACGCCAGCCAGCACTCCCATGACTAAGGTCGCAGTGATGGCCATGGTTGGGTTGGCCAGCACCATCAGGGTCAGCAGTGCTGGTGAGAAAGCTGATACAACCTTGCTCAGCATCATCACGTAACCCTGGCGTTGGCCATAACTGGATGCTCCAAAGAATAGGAGTGGGAGTGTGCCCCTTATAAAGGGGTTTAGGCCAACACCAATTCCGTGCAAAATGACGAACGGCAAAAGTGCGTTCACGCCAAACATCAAAACCAGAATCACGCCTAGCGGATGGGCCGCAATCGAGATGCCGGCAACCGCTATTGGGCCAAGGTGCTTGCTCAAGAACACCAACAGCACGCGCGCTAGAACCTGAGATGGGCCAAGGATTACCGCAGCAAGCAGGGCTAGGGAGTTTGATGCTCCGAGCT
>CAZQHT010000083.1:0-3069 GCA_964593635.1 uncultured Aquiluna sp. | reverse complement strand
CAAACAGCACCGCTGTCCCATGGCTTCTTTGCTTGGCAATCAGCTCGCTCACCACTTGCTGGTGGTTTAGGTCTAAAGCACTGAGCGGCTCATCGGCCAGAATCAAACTTGGGCTTGAGATCAAGGCTTGCGCAACCCGCACCCGCTGCATCTCTCCACCCGATAGAGCCCCAACTGGGCTTTGAGCGAGGTGGAGAGCGTCAACTGACTCAAGGGCATTCAGGGCGAGCTGCTTCTTTTCGCGACTTGGCAGAGGGAGTCCATAGGCATGGCCATCTAGCCCAAACCGCACGGCATCGATAACCCGCAGCGGCAATCCAGACTCAGTTGCTCTGTGCTGGGGGATGTAGCCGATTTTGGTGCTGCCGTGACCTACCGGCTGGCCCTCGAAGGCAATTGACCCCGAGCTCAAGCGCTGCTGGCCCAAAATGCTCTTGAGCAGCATCGACTTGCCGGAACCATTTGCTCCAATCACAGCAATGAATTCACCGGGATTTACGTCAAAGCTCAGGTCAGTCCAAATGCTCCGCTCAGCAAAGCTGAGCGAAGCATTAGCGACGCTGAGTACTGGTGCCACTAGTAAATAGCTTCCTGAAGTTGATCAACAACTAGGTTCATCCAGTCGAGGTAATCCAGATCTGCTCCCGGGCTAGCCGCTCCAGCGGTCTCTCCCATTTTCACTATTGGCCGAGCGCCGGCCTCCGCAGCCTTGATCAGCTGCTCTGAAACTACGTCCTGAGTGCTCACGTTGACCACCAGTAGAACGGCGACCTTGTTCGTGAGCAATCGCTTTGCCTCTTCCAAGGCATTCAGGGGAACATCGCGCTCTTCCTCAATGGCGTCAGCCATTGCCTCAGGGGTCATGTTCTCAAATCCAGCGTTCAGCAGAAGTAGGTTTGCAACCCCCTCAGGAGCAATGAATCCCAAGCCCAAGGCCTTCTCGCGAAGTGCCTCAAGGCGAATTTCTAGGTTGTCCATCTCCGAGGAGAAGAAATCAAATCCTGCTGTAGAGGTTTCGGCGGCCTCTGGCCTCAGCTCAACAATCGCCTCGACAATGTGCTCGGCGGCCTTTAGGGTCTGGGCAAAGTCATACCAAATGTGCTCGTTGGTTTCGGATGCGTGATCGTGGGCTTCTTCTTCGGAGTGACCAGTCTCAGTTTCGCCGGCGTGGATGTGTTCGCCTTCAACAAGCTTCAGGAACACAAGGTCGTTGCCTGCTGCAGCTACCAACTGGTCCATGAACTCGTCGTAGCCGCCACCGTTAGCGATTACTAAGTCTGCCTCCGAGACAGCAAGCTGGTCTCTGGCGGTTGCCTCGTAGGAATGAGGATCCTGGTTGTCAGGCACCAAAACGGTGACCTCTACCCATTCACCGCCAAGAATCTCCGTGATATCAGCCCAGACCTGCGTTGAGGTGACAACCTGAACCTTTCCGGTCTCGCCCTCACGCGTGAGGGTTGGAGAAGGGTCAACAGCGACGTCAGTGCCGTTGTTGGCGAAGATTAGGTTTGCGGCCAGTGCGAATAGCCCAATAGCTGCGGCCATAGCGACTAGCGTGCCGCCAATCAGCCGAGAAGTCTTTTTCTTCATCTTCGAAGACTACTCCTTACTGAAAATGATTCTCAAACAACAAACCAGCCACACCGATGCTTCGGGGGCTGGTTTGTTGGTTAGTTCTTAGCGGGTGCTTTCGATCTGGTCCAGCACGGAGCTTGCCCACTGCTGGTAGTTCATGCCCATCGGCAAAAGCTCATCGAGCTCCAGCACTGGGATTGATGCAGCTTCGGCCTGTTCGCGCAATGAAGTCAGAGTCGGAGAGGTCACCTGCTGGTTTACAGCCAAAAAGGCGAGGGTTCCGGAGGCAATTAAAGCTTCAGCTTCAGCAAGGATTGCGACCGAAGGCTCTAGCTCGGCCTCTTCGGCTTCAGCAAAACCCTCCGGAGTGAGGTTCTTGAAACCTAGGTCCTTGAATAGGAGGGCAGCCATTGGGTGGGCCTCAAAGTAACCAACATCTCCCGCGAGGGAGTCTCGGCGCTGCTCGATGGCCTTCATTTCGTTGTGGAAAGCCTCTGCATTGGCGGTGAACTCAGCTGCGTGCTCTGGAAGAAGCTCCGCAAACTCAACAGCAAGAATCTCTGCAACGTGGCTGGCTACGCCAAAGCTGTACCAGATGTGATCTGAACCATCGTGCCCGTGCGCGTGCTCACCCTCGGCGTGGCCTTCTTCGTGAGCGTGGCCTTCCTCGTGAGCGTGCTCACCGTCGGTGTGACCTTCCTCATGAGCGTGGCCCTCTTCGTGAGCGTGCTCACCGTCATGAGCCTCATAAACGTTGAAGGCTGTGATTCCAGCAGCAGAGGCCAGCGTCAGAGCGAAGTCGTCGTAGCCGCCGCCATTCATTATGAAGAGGCTTGCCTCGGAAACTGCGAGCTGGTCGCGCGCAGTGGCCTCGTAAGAGTGTGGGTCTTGAGCCGGGTCAGAGATCAGAGCGATGACCTCGAACTTGTCACCGGCAACCTGCTGGGCGACATCAGCCCAAACATTTGTGGTTGCGACGATTGTCGGAATAGTTGACTCAGCTTGAGTCTCGGTTGCAGGCGCGCAGCCTGCCAGGGTGATTGCGGTCGCGGCTGCTAGAAGCAGGCCGAAAGGCTTGGCTAGTCGAGTGTTCATGACTAGATGTTAGCTTATTGAAAATGATTGTCAATACCAATTAGTCAAGAAGTAGGGCCGGCTCCTCGAGAACGCTCGCAACGTCCTGAACAAACCTTGATGCAACGTCGCCATCTACTACTCGGTGGTCGAACGTTGCCCCCACCGTAGTGATCTGACGAACCACAATCTCGTCGTCGACAACCCATGGCTTCTTGCGGATCGAGCCCAGGGCCACAATTCCGACCTCACCCGGGTTCAGGATTGGGGTTCCCGTGTCAACACCGAAGACTCCAATGTTGGTGATGGTGATGGTTCCATCGCGCATGTCGTCTTGGGTTGTCTTGCCCTCACGAGCGGTGGCAGCAAGCTGTTCGATGGCCTGAGCAAGCTCAATCATGCTCATCTGATCAGCGTCCT
>CAZQHT010000082.1:0-3275 GCA_964593635.1 uncultured Aquiluna sp. | reverse complement strand
GTGCGCCATGGGCTACATACCCGGCATAGGCGCCTCCGAGGATCTGCAGCGGCAAGAAGACAGTGAAAAGCACAACGATGAATGGGCTTGCCGTGATGAAGAGGTAGGCCAGCGAAATCGCCAGCGGAACAGTACTAGCGATAGTTATGGCAAGTCGAATGTTTGCAGGAGTCTTGTTCCAAGGAACTGCATTCTTGGGTCTTGCAACTGGCTCGGTTCGAATCACGCTCATAGCTTCCTCCAAGGCTGGCTCTTGGCAACAATGTAGGAAGCAATCGTGTTCACGATCAGAGTTACGATGAACAAGACCACACCTGCAGCCATTAGTCCTGCAACTTCTCGCTCGGTAGCCTCGCCGAACTTGGCCAAAATGGTCGATGCCACGTTTCCACCTTCTGGCTCAAGTAGCTCGTACCAGTTGAAGCGGTCGTACACCAGGTTTAGAACGAAGAAGATGGCTACGGTCTCACCCATTGCTCGACCCAGCGCCAAAAGCACACCACCGGTGATGCCGCCTGCAGAAGTCGGCATGATGACCTTGCGGAAAGCGGATTCGCGGTTAGCACCTAGGGCCATCGCCGCGTTGATGACCTCACGGTCCATCTGAGAGAAGATCTCACGGGTCACGGAGGCGATGATTGGCACGATCATGATTGACACGATCAGAGATGCAATGAAGGGCGAGTTGGTAAAGGTCCCTGAGTCGTGAGCAAACAGCGGAATCCAGCCAAAACTCTCGTGAAGAATTGTGGCCCACTCGATCGCGACGGGTCCGAATACCACAAGGCCCCAAAGTCCAATAACCACAGACGGGATTGCTGCTAGCAAGTCAATCAAAATGGTGGTTGCCGAGCTCAACCAGCGGGGAGCGAGAAACACAATGAAGTAGGCGATTGAGATTGCCATCGGGACAGCGAACAACGTTCCGAGAGCGGCAATCAGAAGCGTTCCGTAAAGCTGCGGGCCGATGCGCATGATTATGTCGCCGGCGTTGTCCTGGCCAACTTCCCAACCGGTGCCAAAAACAAACTCGAGGACGCCCTGCTCCTGAAATGCTGGGGCAGCTCGCTGCATCAGGAAGATCAGGATTAGGAGAATGATCACGATGGCGCTGTAGGCAGCTGCAGTTGAGACGCCAAAGAAGACCTTATCCGCGGCTCTGAAGGGCTTGGCCCTAAGCCTGCGACGCTGGCCTACATCTTTGAGTGATGACATGAGCTAAAGATTGCTGAAATCGAGTGAATTCAGGGAGGTTGTTTGGTTAACTCCAGGTAAACAACCTTCTAAGAAACTGGGTTGACTCCGGTCCAGATTTGATACATCCGCACCAGCATTACCGAAAGGGTCAATAGGGCTGCGCCCATCACAACTGTTGACCATTTCCCCCGCTCGAGCAGTGCCCAGATTGCTCCCCCGGCAGGAATCATTAGTGCAACCAGCAGATAGCCGAAGAACTCCCAGGTATCGACCTTCGCCTGCTGGCCCATGAGCAGCAGAACAATGCTCAGACTCAGTTGAATTACCAGCGCTAATTCACTTATTGCCACCAGCGAGATTGAAAACCCAGATGGAATGCGCCCAACCAGGCCCATCAGCACCAAGAGCAAACCAGCGCCTAGGGCAAACCATGATTGCGCAAGAAAAAACCACTCAATCATTGGAATCCTTTGGGAAAACCACCACTGATTTGTAAGTCGCCCCAGTTTTATCCAGCACCGCAACCAAGCGACCCTCAAAGAAGGCGCAAACCCGATCGGCACCAACCGCCTGAATCCGCTTGCCGTGAATCAAATCAATCTCCTGTTGGGCGTCCAACTCGATAGCTGGAAACAAGGCCTTGGCAGCCTCCCCCAGGTCAAGCATTTCAACGCTGTCTGAGATTTGGCTGGCGCTAGAGATGTCGTAGCGGCCAACCTTCGTTCTGCGCAGGGCCGTTAGGTGACCGCCAACTCCAAGCGCTGCGCCAAGGTCGCGCGCGAGTGCTCGGATGTAGGTTCCAGAAGAGCAATCAACCAAAACATCGAGGTCCAAAAACTCCCCTGATGCTCTGGGGTCCCCAATAATCTCAAACTTAGAAACGGTAACTGGCCTGGCCTTTAGCTCGACCTCTTTCCCCTCTCGAACTAGATCGTAGGCGCGCTTACCGTCAACCTTGATTGCGCTCACCTGCGAGGGGGTCTGAAGGATGTCTCCGGTTAGTTTCTTGATCTCAGCCAAAACTGCATCCAGCGAAACTCCGCTTGCATTTGCTGTGGCAATGACATCGCCCTCGGCATCATCCGTTGAGGTGGATTGACCTAAGCGAATAGTGGCTAGGTATTGCTTATCAACACCAACCAAAAACTGCAGCAGCTTGGTTCCTGAATCAACCCCCAGGACTAACAGTCCGGTTGCCATTGGGTCCAAAGTTCCGGCATGCCCAATCTTTCGGGTGCCCAAGATACGCCTGAGTTTGGCAACTGCATCGTGAGAGGTGAAACCCTGCGGTTTATCTAGCAGAACCAACCCTGAAGGCACTTAGTCTTCCTGGACCTTTGGCTTGATGTAAGGGTCTGCTTCGCCTGCAGGCTGCGCTAACTTTGCAAGTCTTTCGACCTCGTCATCACGACGCTTGGCCTCTGCCAAAAGCGCAGCCATTGCACCGGCACTAGCAGGAATTTCATCCAGCACCAACTCGATGGTTGGGGTCAAGCGAATTCCTAGCTGGCGGCCAATTTCACCGCGTAGCTTTCCCTTGTTGCGCTCAAGAGTTTCGATCGAGTATTCGCGATCTTCTTCTGAGCCCAGCACGGTGTAGTAGATGCGTGCGTGCATAAGATCTGGCGAAACCTTCACGTCGGTAAAGGTGACAAAGCCGATGTCCGGGTCCTTTACTGCGCGCGCAAGAGCCTCGGCGGCGAGCACCTTGATGCGCTCACCCAGCCTTCTAGCTCTTGCGTGATCAGCCATTAGACCCTCGGCTTCTCGACCATCTCGTAGGTCTCGATGACGTCATCAATCAAGATGTCGTTGAAGTCACCCAGTCCGATACCACACTCGTAGTCAGTCTTGACCTCGGTTGCATCATCCTTGAAACGCTTTAGGGAGTCGACCTTTAGGCCCTCCTTGATCATCTCGCCATTTCGCAGCACGCGAGCCATCGCGTTTCTGCGAATTAGGCCGCTGCGGACATACGAACCAGCAATGGTGCCGAACTTGGATGAACGGAAGATCTCGCGAACCTCTGCGGTACCCATCTGCTTCTCTTCGTACTCTGGCTTGAGCATGCCCTTGAG
>CAZQHT010000081.1:0-3280 GCA_964593635.1 uncultured Aquiluna sp. | reverse complement strand
CCTTGCCTTTCATGCTGGGTGAGCTTGGTGCCGACCAGCAGTTAGCGATTTTGGCCGCGACCATACTTGGCCCCTCGCAGGTTGCTGCCCGAGTATTGCTAGTTGCGCTGGATCGCTATCTGACTCCGATGCGAGTGGCAGCAATCTCGATGTTGGTTCACCCGCTTGGGGTGATTTTGCTGCTGGTATTTGGCACCGGTGCGATCTTGCCGTTCGTGATTCTGCACGGCATTGGCGTTGGTCTCAACCCATTCATTAGAGGATCACTCCCGCTATTGTTCTTTGGCCCGGAGAGCTATGGCCAGCGCCAGGGCTACGTAATGATGCTGAGCAAGATCGTGTCTGCGCTAAGCCCGACCCTGATGACGGTGATGGTGCTGGCAAGTCCCACCATGGCCGTCACAGTAACAATGTCTATGGGGCTGGCAGCCATGCTTTTGCTGCTGGTAGTCGCGGGCATGCGAAAGACTTTCAACTAGGGCAAGTTTTCACGTTCTCAGTGTCATGAATTCGGCACCTTTCCACAGGTCGCACAGCCGTACTGTTCAACCAAGCGCCAGCTCAGCCCCCTTAGGCCAAAAGAGTCTTCCTAGCGCGCCTACGGCTACCACCACACACATACATAGTGGAAGATTTCTTGTACTAAGGTGTGATAAAAGTTCCGCAAGGGGAAGAACATGAAAAAAACCGCCGCAGTGCTGTCATTTGTGCTCGCAATGGGCTCAATTGCGACTTTCGCAACGCCTGCCATGGCCGCAGCTCCAACAGTCACCCTTATTGAGGGTCCCTCTGGTGAGCCCTTTGGCTCAGTCGCCGGAGGCTATGACGTGGTTGTCGCGGGTGAAGACTTCTGTAATGGATCGACTGCCGATGTCTCCTCGGTTAACATTGGTAACGTTGCGCTGACGAACATCAGTGTCTCGTGCGATGTCTCTGGCACTCTCGATGCCTTGCAGGCTTCGGTTTCCCCACAGGCCCTCGCTAATCGTGAAATCGGCCGCAAGCTAGTGGTTGTTCAAACTTCGGCCGGAACCAACTCAAACCAGGTTTACTTCGGTTTCATCCCAGAGGTGGACGAGAGCTATTCGACCTCCCAGCTAGTGGAGCTCGGCAATCTTTTCAGTCGCTCACAAAGGCAGCCAATTATTAGAAGCCGCACCGCTCCCTATACGGTGACGGGTACTGACTTTTTGACTGGTCAGCCTTACACCTACATCACGAACTACGACTATCTTCAGGGTTTGGATTGTGTTAACCCATCGTCGAACTCTATGACAAGGAGGTGCGGTGCTTACGCTCACGAGGCTGACTTGGGCGAGCCGTTCCACTCAGGCTCGCTGGAGCCGGTGGAAATTAATGGCGGCCTTGATACAAGATTCCGGGTGACTTCACGAGCAGATTCTATTGAAGCCCCACTCAGCGTTGTGACCAGCAACGGAACGTTGAATTTTGATTCTTGGCTCGATGGCCGAACTGTGACCGAGCTGTACAGCAACCTTGACTGTGATCCGAATGATGCTCGAGGCGACAACCTGTCTCCCGCAAACTTCTTTGATAGTGGCGACGGCGACGGCGCAAAGTACACCTTCTGTGCTGGATTCGGACCAGACATCTACTCCGAGCCGTTTGTCGCCTCCGCGGGCCAGTCGCTGGCATTTGAGTGGGCGGCTATGGGCGTCTCTGATGACTACGCTGTTTACGCATACCTAGTTGAGGTTGACCCAAACACCGGTGCAATTCCAGTAACCGCTACTGCGGCAAACCACGAACTTGTGATGTTCAACTCTGGTCACCGAAGCGGACCTTCTGACTGGCAAACATCCACTGTGGATGTTACTGACGGCGGAACTTACCGCTTCCGTTTCATCAACGGAACCTATGACGGAACCGGTGGCTATGCGCTTGGATCGTTGTTCTACCTGAACTCATTCTTCCTTGCCGGAGACACCAACAAGATTACCTTCGGTGAGTTTGATGACGTCGTTTACGATCCAGCATCCCCAGTGATTGCGGTTACCGCTTCTTCCGTCGCGGGCGGACAGCCAACCGTGATTACTTTGACTCCATCGATCTGTACCGTTGCCACTAGCAGTCCATCGCTACCTCAGTACAACGTGACGATTGTTAGCTCACCTGGAACATGTATTTTGCAGGCAGGTCAAGGTCAAACCGGAAGCTACGCTCCAGCCGCATCCGTGCTGACTGCCTTTGAGGTTTACACAACCGCTCAAGCTCCAGCAGCTCCAACGCTGCTAAGTGCCAATGGGCTTTCGCAGACCTCGCTAGCAGTTGACTTCCAAGCAGGCCCAAGCGGTGGTCAGAGCATCACCGGTTATGAGTACTCGCTAGATGGTGGGGCGTGGGTGGCAATTTCTCCAACGCCAACAAACTCATTTACCATTCAGGGTCTTGCGTCGGGAACTTCCTACGACGTCCAGATCAGGGCGATAAACGCAACTGGTCCTGGCTCCGTATCTAACACCGTGGTTGGAACAACTCTGGGATCCTCAGCACCAGCTGGCGGCAACCGAGTAATCGAACCTTACAACGGTCCGGAAATCACCGCGATCGTTCCAAAAATCGTAAAGACTGCGGGTGGCGAGACAGTTACCGTTGTTGGACGCCGATTGGGTGCTGCTGTAGATCTCACCATCGGTGGCATCAAGGTGACGATGATTACGCCAACTGAAACCGGATTCCAGTTTGTGATGCCGGCCGGCACCGCAGGCCTGAAGGACATGGTTTACCGCTACGACGGTGGTGCAAGCTTCACGGTCTTGGGAGCACTCGAGGCAGTAGCCCCAGTAATCGTGAAGCCTGAGACCGGTGACTCGAGCGAAAATGCAGCTCCAAAACCTTGGAGTGCTGTTGGAGTGGCGAACATGTTCGCTCCGGGATCCTCGGTTGTGAACTCACGCGTCAGGGCGCAGGTTGTGGCCATGTTGCGTCAGTACGGTTCGATCGCTACCAAGGTCGAGTGCAGCGGCTTCACCATGGGACCAACAGTTCTCAGGGTTGACGCTGCGTTGTCCAGGGCCCGAGCAACTGCTGTTTGTAGCCTTATCAAGCAGCTACGTCCACGCCTAACGGTGGTGCGTGCCGTTGGAAAGCAGGAGACCAAGCTCGGTGGCGTAGTCCGCCGCGTTGAGGTTCTGTTTACCAGAGGCTAAGAACGATTCAACAAATGGGCAGGGTCTGCGGACTCTGCCCATTTGCTTAACCCTGACCACTGACCCCAGCCATCATCCAGCGAGAAGTGACCAGCACCTTTAACCGCTAC
>CAZQHT010000080.1:0-3293 GCA_964593635.1 uncultured Aquiluna sp. | reverse complement strand
TGAGCTCTGCCGAAACTCGGGTGGCAAGGTCCTTTAGGTCAGCTGCTCGTTCCTCCAGCAATGCGTCTCCGCTTAGCAGCTGAGCGAACTCCTCCACGGCCAAGAACAAAGCACTTCCAGCACTCCAACCCTTTTCGATCTGCCGGCAAGCAGATTCAAAGAGCTCCGGGTCCTGGATCATCAAACTCAGCGCATGAAAAATCTCAGCGTTGCTGGACTCTGCCTTTGCAGCCATTTGTTCAAGCTCTAGGGAGACCTTCGCAATAGCTGAGGTTAGGGCGGAGGTTTCCTCGCTGGCAGAACCTGATCGGGCAGTTTGGCTTGAGCTCGTTCTGGCCTTGACCCGAAACACCTCAGCGCTCACCGCGTTGAGGCCAATGCCAACTCCCTGAAGTACCGTGCCGGGCAGATGGCTCACTTTAATTCCCCAAGCGCCAACTGAATTGCCATCACCAGGGACTCAGCTGCCTCGAGGTCATCCGACTCAATCTCTAGTGAGAGCTGATCCGAACACTTGGCTTTGAGGGCCATAACCCGTAGCGGGGAGTTTGCGCTAACCAGCTCTTCGCCGACCCTGCCGATTCGAACCGTTAGGCCAGAGTCATTCACTAGTTTCACTAGCTGTCCTGCAGGTCTGGCGTGAAGACCGTTTTGGTCCATGACCGTGACTGTTGCAAGGTGAAGGGCCATGGGGCTAGGCCTGCTCCATGATGCGGATTTGCTCATCTCTGACAAGGCGCCACCAGATATAGAAGGCAGCGAATATGAAGAATGCCCACTCAACGGCATAGAAGGCCGTCAGCCAGTTGATCTGAACTTCCTGCTGACGAATGTTGATGCTGATTTTCTCCAGGCCAACATCGATGCCATCCTGCACAATCAAAAAGATGGGGTAGCTGACAACCTCATCGGAGCTGTAGAGGTTGATCAGTTGCGCCAGCGAAAGCGACTGGAGAATCCCGCCATCGGTGCGTCGCTCCGGAGCCTCAGTTGGCTGGATGTAGCCGGTGATCTCAAACTCTTTCTCCTCGAGTCTGGATTGCGCCTGCTGAACTTCTTCCAGGTCGGTTGAAAAACCAACCGCCAGGGTGAGGCTTGCGCCCTCCACCTCAGAGTTGGTGATCAGCCAGTAGCCCCGAACTGGTTCGCCATCCACTAGCTGGAGTCTGTCCTGAACCACAAATGAGTTGATGGGGTCCAAGGTCACTTTTGCAGTCGCGGAGCGGTCGAAGACGTTTTGCGAAAGTGGCCCGGGCTGAGCAAGTTGGCTTAGTGGGACTGGGACATTTTCAACCGGGTCAATTCCCACCACGTTGAAGGTTCGCTCCAGCTGCCACTGCATTAGAACCGCGAAGATAACTGCGATAGCTGCCGCTGCAAAAAAACCAGCTACCCACTTGGGTTTTCTGGCGAGCTGCCAAAAAGTTGGGGTCATTACTCGTACTGATTCACCACAACATCGACCCGCTGGAATTCCTTCAGGTCTGAGTAGCCAGTGGTTGCCATCGACCTGCGAACCGCACCCATTAGGTTCTCGGTTCCATTGGCGGTAGTGGCAGGGCCATTCAAAATGGTCTCAATTGATCCGTGAGTTCCAACCCAGACTCGAGCTCCCCGAGGAAGAGTTGAGCTAACCGCCTCTGGGCCCCAGTGCCAGCCGTGGCCAGGAGCATCTGCGGCACGAGCCAATACGGTTCCAAGCATTACCGCGTCTGCACCGCAGGCAATCGCCTTCACGATGTCTCCAGAGGTTCCTAGGCCACCATCTGCGATGACGTGAACATAGCGACCGCCGGACTCATCCATGTAGTCACGCCTAGCGGCAGCAACATCGGCAACCGCGGTGGCCATCGGTGCGTGGATACCCAAAATCTTGCGAGTGGAGGTGGCTGCACCACCACCGAAACCAACCAAGACACCGGCTGCTCCGGTGCGCATGAGGTGTAAGGCGGCGGTGTAGGTAGCCGCTCCACCGACGATGACTGGAACATCGAGCTTGTAGATGAACTCCTTGAGGTTCAAAGGCTCCTGGTTCTTGGAGACGTGCTCCGCGGAAACAGTGTTGCCACGAATCACAAACAGGTCCACGCCTGCCTTGATAACAACATCCGCGAACTCAGCGGTGCGCTGCGGTGAAAGTGCACCCGCAACTGTGACTCCGCTGTCGCGGATCTCCTTGAGGCGCTTGGTGATTAGCTCAGGCTGAATTGGCTTCTGGTAGACCCGCTGCAACACCGCTGTGGCATCCTCGTCTTTGGCATTTGCAATCTCAGCCAACTGCTGAGTTGGGTCTTCGTACCTGGTCCAAAGACCCTCGAGGTCTAGGACTCCAAGGCCACCCAAGCGACCCAGTGCAATTGCGGAGGCCGGTGACATCGCGGAGTCCATTGGTGCTGCAACCACTGGGATATCAAACTTGTAGGCGTCAATGGCCCAGCTGGTTGAAACATCCTGAGGGTCGCGAGTTCTTCTCGTTGGAACTACTGCGATGTCATCAAAGGCGTATGCCGGCTTTGCGCGCTTGGATCGGCCAATCTCAATTTCGTTCATTGTTCTCTCTAGCGGGTTCCGTAGTTAGGGGCTTCGATGGTCATCTGGATGTCGTGCGGGTGAGACTCTCTCAAGCCGGCAGCAGTGATGCGAACAAACTTGCCCTTGGACTGAAGCTCTGGGATGGTGGCTCCGCCGACATAACCCATTGAGGCACGCAGGCCTCCTATGAGCTGGTGCACAACTGAACCAACTGTTCCACGGTAGGGAACTCGTCCCTCGATGCCCTCGGGGACCAGCTTGTCCTCGCGCAGGACATCGTCCTGGAAGTAGCGGTCCTTCGAGTAGGACTGAGTCTGACCGCGGGACTGCATGGCTCCCAAGGAGCCCATGCCGCGGTAGGTCTTGTATTGCTTGCCACCTACATATGTAATGTCGCCTGGCGCTTCATCGGTTCCGGCCAATAGTGACCCGAGCATTACCGAGTTCGCCCCAGCAACCAAGGCCTTTGGAATATCTCCCGAGTACTGCATGCCACCGTCGGCAATAACTGGAACGCCGGCTGGTTTTGCAGCCAGGGACGCGAGGTAGACGGCAGTGATCTGAGGAACTCCAACACCTGCTACCACGCGAGTGGTGCAGATTGAACCTGGTCCAACTCCAACCTTCACGCCGTCGGCACCGGCATCGATGATTGCCTGGGCACCCTCGCGGGTTGCAATATTTCCGCCCACGATGTCGGTGTGCTTTGCAAATGGCTCAAGCTTTAGCTTGCGAATCATGTCCAATACCGCCGAGTTGTG
>CAZQHT010000079.1:0-3359 GCA_964593635.1 uncultured Aquiluna sp. | reverse complement strand
GTTCACGGCGACCAGAGGTTTGTTTACCAAAGGCCAATCGTCGCCGGTGATGTATTGACCAGTGAGCTGACTGTGGCGAGTGTGAAGAGCCTCGGTGGAAACCACATGGTCACCTTTGAAACCGCAATCTTTGATCAAGCTGAGGCTTTGGTCTGCACCGCAATCTCAACCTTGGTGGTTAGGGGTCAAGATGCCTAAGTTTTCAGAACTTGAAGTTGGACAGGTTGTTGCAACCAAGGACTACGAGCTAACCCGCGACAGTCTTGTTCGCTACGCCGGAGCATCCGGAGATTTCAACCCCATCCACTACCGTGACGATATTGCCCAAGCAGTTGGACTCCCAGGAGTGCTTGCCCACGGCATGCTCACCATGGGCCTATCGGTTCAGCCTGTGGTTTCATGGGTTGGAGACGCGGCAAAGGTAATTGACTACGGTGTGAGATTCACCAAGCCCGTCGTGGTTCCACCCAGGGGATCTGCGAAGCTCACTGTCACCGCAACTATTGGCTTGCTCGATGAAGAGAACCAGAAGGTTCGCGTCGATCTAAGCACTGTGTTCGAAGAGAACACCGTGCTTGGAAAAGCCCAGGTCTGGGTTCAGTTTTGAGTCTGATTAACCCAGTTCCACTTTCAACTCTCACCACCATGCAGGTGGGCGGAGTTCCTAATTCCATCAATCGCTGCACCAGCACTGCAGAGCTTTATGAGGCAGCCAAGGCTGCCTGGCTAAGCGATGACAAGTTCCACATCCTTGCCGGTGGTTCCAACACTGTGTTTGCCGATGACCTCGATGACCTAAATGTGATTTTGGTTGCGAACACCGGCAAGGAAATCGTGTTTGAAAGCGATGAGCTGGTGAGGGTTAGAGTCCAGGCCGGAGAAGACTGGGATGAGTTTGTTGGCTGGAGTGTAGACAATGGCTATGCAGGAGTAGAGGCGATGTCTGGAATCCCCGGCAGCGTCGGAGCAACTCCAGTTCAAAACGTGGGTGGCTATGGCCAAGAGGTTTCTCAGGTCATTACCCAAATTGAGTTTTTGGATGCCGAGACTTTTGAGGTTGAAATCAAGCCGGCAGCGTTCTTCCAGTTTGCCTATCGAGACAGCGCCCTAAAGCACGGCCTAAGGGGCGTCATCGGTTGGGTGGAATTTGAGCTAAAGAAGTTGGGCGGACTTTCGGTGCCGATGGCCTCTGGTCAAATCACCAACCACGTTGGTGCTCCATACGGCTCTCAACTGCCACTTACGCAGGTGCGCGATGTTGTGATTGAGCTTCGAAGCTCCAAGGGCATGGTTGTTAGGCCAGAGGACCCAAACAGCGTGAGCTGTGGAAGCTTTTTCACCAACCCGATCATCCCCTACCCAAAGTCCTTGGAGTTTCCAGATGACATGCAACGCTGGAGGATGGAAGACGAGTCTTTGGTCAAGCTCTCTTCCGGTTGGCTGATTGAGAACGCAGGCATTCCAAAGGGTTACAGCCTGCCACGATCCAAGGCTGCCATTTCTCAGAAGCACGCACTTGCAATCACCAACACTGGTGGAGCAACAGCGGAAGAGATCCTTGAGCTTGCCCGCTACATCCAAGATCGAGTTGCAGCTAGGTGGGGAATCAACTTGGTTCCAGAGCCAAACCTGATTGGGTTTTAGCTTCACTAAGTGAGTTTGCAATCAGTGTCTGAATGAGCAAGAGTTCAGACATGAAAACAGGTAGAAGCGTTGTCTATTCGCGCGGTGGCGGAGCAGCCGCCAGCCAGCCGTTAGCGGTAAGCGCAGCAGTTTCAATTCTCAAGCAGGGCGGCTCTTTCATCGATGCCGGAATTGCACTCAGTGCGGTTATCTCGGTAGTTGAGCCCGGTGCTTCTCACCTGGGGGGCGATGCCTTTTTGGTGACTCACCATGCAGCCACCAATGAAAACCTGGCCTTCAACGGCAGTGGCGAGGGCTCTCATGCCGCCACTCCAGAAAACTATGCAGACGGCATTCCGATGCACGGCTACAAGTCCGGCACTGTTCCAGGTTTGGTATCAACCTGGTTTGAGGCTCATCGCCGCTATGGCAAGTTGCCCATGGCACAGCTATTGGAGCAGGCCATTGACTATGCCGAGCACGGATTCCCAGCTAACGCTGGCTTTGTGAAGCGAATCGAAGGCCATCTTGCACTTGCTCCCGAGACTCGCATGTTTGCGGACATGGGCATTGACGTGAAGGTCAAGATCGGTGACCTGGTGGTTCAAAAAGACCTAGCTCGATCGCTAAAGGAAATTGCTGCAGGTGGCAGGGCTGCTTTCTACGAGGGCCGCATCGCAGAGCAATTGGTTTCAGGTTCTAATGGGTGGTTTAGTGCAGCGGACATCAAGGCCCACACCACCCGAGTTCTTGAGCCACTTTCGGCTAAGTATCGGGACTTCACCATTCACGGCCAGCCGCCTCCAACCCAGGGCATGATCTTGCTTGAAGAGCTGCTGCTGAGTGAGCGTTTTGATCTGGCCACATTGAGTGAGGCCGATCGAATTCACGTCGGAGTCGAGGCGAAGAAGATTAGCTTTGCCGACCGCAACGAGATTCTGGGTGACCCAGAATTCGTTAGCGTCAACACCGAAAGATTGCTGTCGAAAGCCCACATCGATCGCCGAGTGAGTGAGATGTCGATGACTGCAGCAGGTGTTGATGTGGCCCCAGTGAACGAGGGAAGTGACACCACCTACTTCCTAGTTTCTGACTCAGAGGGCAATGCGGTTTCTTGGATCCAGTCGGTGTTCCACGGATTCGGAAGCTCTTGGGTTATCCCCGAGACCGGAATCCTGCTGAACAACCGCCTCACTGGTTTCTCACTAGATCCAAACTCTCCAAACATCATCGCCCCTGGAAAGCGCCCAGCCCACACCCTGAATGCTTTCACTGCCACCAAGGCGGATGGCTCGCTGTATTTGGTGGGTGGAACTCCGGGTGCCAACATCCAGGTGCAGACCAATCTTCAACTGATCACCAATGTGATTGACCTGGGCCTAAACGTGCAGGAGGCAATCGAAGCTCCCCACTGGCAACACCTCAACGGTCCAGGTCTCAGCTCAGAAGAAGAGTCGGGACCAGGAGTTCTCCAGGTTGAAGATCGAGTTGCTCCAGAGGTCATTGAAGAGTTGAAAGCCAAGGGCCACAAGACTGCTCCACTTGCGGCTTGGGGTCACGGTTCCGCGTCTCAGCTAATGGAAGTCCTGCCGAACGGAACACACGCATTTGGATCAGATCCGCGTGCCGAAGGGCACGCTTCAGGGATCTAGCGAGCTCTTAGCCGAATAGCTGCTGAAGGCGCTTGATGCCTTCAACTAGCTGGTCATCGCCTAGTGCATAGCTCAAGCGAACAT
>CAZQHT010000078.1:0-3713 GCA_964593635.1 uncultured Aquiluna sp. | reverse complement strand
AAGTCTGAGCACCTGCAAGATGGTGGCGACCGAGTTGTGACCAAGAACGTTGTGGTTTTGGAGCTAGAACACGACAACAGCTTTATTGACCCCCGCTACGGACCAATTCCAAAGGCAAAGCTTGAAAACAACACCGGCGTTGCCCACATCTTCACCGATGGCTACTACCTCAAGGCAACCTGGAAGAAGGCTGGCTCATCAGCTCCAATCCTGCTCTTCACCGAAGATGGATCTCCAGTGAAGTTGGCAATTGGCAACACCTGGGTTGAGATGATGGACCTGCCTCGTTCAAAGCTCACTGTCGTGGCTCCTGAACCTGAGCCATCTACTAGCTCAGACGGCTAGTTGTCCCCCAAATAGATAGCGCTCTGGGGTTCACATAAACAGGGGTTTTGCCTAGTCTTGGAACTATGAGATTTGGGGTTCGGGGCCTGCTTGCTATGGCCATGTCATTGGCTTTTGTGCTGTCAAACGGACTGCCTTCTCAAGCTCAAGACGCTTGGCGACCATTGGACCCAGGCTTCTTCAACCCAAAGTTTGGTTCTTTTCCGCTTGACTACAACAACGGTAGGGACATCGTTCTTCTCGAAGAAGATGGCGAGCGAACTTATGACGCTGTCTACCACACCACCGACACTGAGCCGAGGGTATTCACTGTCTGTCCAGATCCGGGCGAGGCCTTAGATTGCGGTTTGAGCACCTCCGGGCAAGTAGGCGGCCGAGTGGTGCTACCAATTTGCGGCACTGTTGTGGAGAACTGCATCGAGGGACTTTCAGTGGGGAGCTCAACCTCGATGCAGGCAGCAAGCTATCAAGGCTCGGCTTATGGTTTCGAGTTTCTCGGAGACCCAGTCAAGGGCATCCCCCGAGGCTCCGGACCCTCCTACTTCGACTCCACATTGGCCCACTCGTCCGGTAATCGATATGCCGTTGTTGCAATGATGGGCTTCTCAGCATTCCGCGGACAGGTTTTCGTCAATGAATTCAGCGTCCGCGTTTATCCCGTGCTGGAGAGACCAAGTAGCCAAAGACTCCCATTCGCAACCGTTTGTGACACGGCGGATGGGAAGGGGCTCGGAGTCTGCATTCAGCATGTTGACGAGTGTGTCTACCAGCTGGAGGGTGTTTGCGCCTATGGCCAGGAGTTCTTGCCTGACACCAGGTTTGGCGTCTCCCTGAAGCTGAGCAACGAGGTGTCGGGTTGGTTCCGAGGTCGCCTGAAGGATCCCGACATCAAAGTTGAACCGATTGACGCAACCTATTCAAAGGTTGAGGTTTCAGGTGAGCCAGTTGCCGTTCCTCGCTTGGTGACTAGCTATGTCACTGGCCAGGATGGCCCCGATATCCTTGGCCGCCCACAGGACAACAGTCACGGTGGCCCTTTCACCATTTTCAACTCAGCGTCATCCCGGGCAATTGAAATTGTCAATGGTTTGCGCCCGGTGACTAAAGACATTGCAACTGCGGTGAACACCAACTGGATGATTAACTCCATCCCTGCTTCAGCTGCAGCATCTCAAGCAGCTGGCTGTTTCTCAGATCGGTCCAGGCTTCTCGGTGTGGTCACCACGAACTCAATGGCCTACACCGGAACTGTTCCTGACTACAAGGACGGTTACCTCTCCTACAGAGTGGCCGGAAT
This sequence comes from uncultured Aquiluna sp., assembly GCA_964593635.1. GTDB lineage: Bacteria > Actinomycetota > Actinomycetes > Actinomycetales > Microbacteriaceae > Aquiluna. The sequence continues at coordinate 2,071 of CAZQHT010000078.1, read as the reverse complement.
GCACTTTTTGCCCGATGGAGTGACTGAGGCCGTTGGAACATACGACCTAGTCATGCGCTCGGACGTAGCTAGATGTGTCTACGGATTCTCTAAGGCCCCCGTGTCGGCAACCATTCAGGTGGTTGGAACCAGTGGCGAGGAGAAGGTTGCCACCACAATCGTGAGTGAACGCGATGGCTGGCTCAAGCTCGCTGCCTACGGCTTTACCTTCTCCGAAAAGGAGATTCGAGTAACTCTCGATCAGGTCAAGGTGGCTGTTCCAAAGACATTGAACCTATCCCGCTTCACAGGGACCAGCACCAGGATCTCCATCTCCCAGCGCTGGTCAATCGAGGACTTTGTGGCTGCATCTGAAAACACCAAGTCAGTCACCTGCACCGCAATGTTTGTGAAGGCGTCAGATCGAACCAGAGCGCTGAACAGAGCTAAGGCAGCCTGCGCTGTAGCCAAGTCGATCAATCGTGATTATGTGGTGAAGACTGCTGTGAAGCAAACCAAGACCAAGAGCCTGGACGGCAGGGTTGTGCTTCAATCCCGCTAGGAATCCAATGCCCCAGTCACCTGTTGGCTAGAGCATGCGCGGAGTGAAAAAGGAAAACCTGCCAAGCAAAGATTGCTTGCGTTGCGGTAGGCCTATGGTTTGGCGCAAGTCTTGGGAAAAGACCTGGGATCAGGTGAAGTACTGCTCGGAAAAGTGCAAGCGGACTAAATCTCTTTAGAGAAGTCCTTCAACCAGCTGCGGAGATCTGAACCGATGTCGTCGCGGTCAACACCGATGCGCAGGGTTGCCTTGATGAAGTCGAGCTTGTCTCCCGTGTCATAGCGACGACCGCGGAACACAACTCCACGAACCCCTCCAGCAATCTCAGGGTGGCTAACCGCATGCATCAAGGCATCGGTTAGCTGAATCTCTCCGCCACGACCTGGAGCAGTGGTCTCAAGGATGTCAAACATCTCATGGCGCAACACATAGCGACCAATGACAGCCAGGTTCGATGGTGCCTCACCCTTGGCTGGCTTTTCAACTAGACCTGTGACAACCACCACATCGTCTTCGCTGGTCGCAGTGATGCTTGCGCAACCGTAGAGGTGGATCTGGTCGGCAGGAACCTCCATGAGGGCGATGACGTTGTCACCGGTTGCCTGGTGAACCTCGAGCATGCGAGGAAGAATCTGGTCTCTGTGGTCGATCACGTCATCGCCAAGCAGCACTGCAAAGCTGTGGTCTCCAACGTGGCTCTTGGCACGCAATACTGCGTGACCTAGACCCATCGGGTCACCCTGTCGGGTGTAGTGAATGTCTGCCAAATGCGATGACTCTTGAACCTTGAAAAGCTTTTTCTCGTCACCCTTTGACTGCAGCACCTGCTCCAGCTCGGCCACTCGGTCGAAGTGGTTCTCAAGAGCATTCTTGTTGCGCCCGGTAATCATCAGTAGGTCGTGTAGGCCTGCATCAACGGCCTCTTCAACCACATACTGGATTACTGGCTTGTCGACGATAGGAAGCATTTCCTTAGGCATTGCCTTGGTTGCGGGCAAAAACCTTGTCCCCATTCCAGCAACTGGAATTACTGCCTTGCTGACGTGATATTTGGCCTTAGTCATGAGCTAAAGCCTAGACTCAAGTCACAGCAAATGCGGACTACCCGCGTTTACACTTTCCACTTGATTTAGACCAAGGAGCATCGATGGCCAGAAAGCTACTTGCTGCCCTTGGGTCCGCTTTATTGCTGGTCACCTCACTTTCAAGTCCTGCGGTCGCAGCACCCTCAGAGCCTGCCTACCAGGCAATCAACATCGATGCCGCCTGGAGCAAGAACATCCTTGGCCAGGGCGTCACAATCGCAATGATTGACCAGGGTGTGAACCTGCAGCACGAATACTTCGATGGTCAGATTGTTGATGGCTTCTGCATGTATCAGCCAGCGGTTCAGGCAACCTGCCCCAACGGCACCAAGTTTCAGACTGGCATAGCCGCCGCCAGCCAGCGCAGAGACAGCCGCGGAGCACTCTTTATCGAGGAATCTCACGGCAACATGGTTGCCGGCATTGTTGCCGGTAAGCCAAACTC
>CAZQHT010000077.1:0-4144 GCA_964593635.1 uncultured Aquiluna sp. | reverse complement strand
CGTGCGGCTCATACATCTTGCCCGAGAAGTTGAGCTTCATGCCGTGGGTGAGGTGACCACCGTGTGCAAGAGATAGTCCAAGAATTCTGTCGCCCGGGTTGGCAAGAGCCATCATTACGGCCGCGTTTGCAGTGGCACCAGAGTGCGGCTGAACGTTTGCGTGCTCTGCGCCAAAAAGCTCCTTGGCACGATCGCGGGCTAGATCTTCCGCGATGTCGACAACCTCGCAACCGCCGTAGTAGCGCTTGCCGGGGTAGCCCTCGGCGTACTTGTTTGTAAGGACTGAGCCCTGAGCTTCGAGGATTGCAAGTGAGACAAAGTTCTCAGATGCAATCATCTCGAGGGTGTGACGCTGGCGGTCAAGTTCCTGCTCTAAAACTGCTGCGATTTCAGGATCGACCTCTGACAAGGGTGCGTTGAAGCTAGCAAAAGGAGTGGACATGGCTGAACTTTACCAGCTCTCAGGCCCTAATCCTGGGCGTGCCATCAATAGGATTGTGCCCATGACCACCAAAGAACACTGGGTTTTGACCTTTGTCTGTAAAGACCGACCTGGCATCGTGCATGCAATCTCGGGAGCGGTGGTCGAAATCGGTGGAAACATTACTGAGTCGAACCAGTACACCTCGACAGACACCGGACGCTTTTTCATGCGCCTACAGATTGAGGCGGACATTACTAAGTCGGCATTCGAGCAGCAGTTTGAAAAGCTCGCCGCAGAGTTTGAGCTCTCGTATGTGCTTGATTATGTGGGTCGCCCAATGCGCACTGTGGTGCTGGCCTCCAAGGCTGGCCACTGCCTAAACGACCTGCTCTACCGCCAAAGAGCAGGCATGCTACCCGTTGAGATTTCTAAGGTGTTCGCAAACCACCAAGACCTTGGTGATCTCGCTGGCTTCTACGGAGTCGATTTTGAAAGCCACAAGACCGATACCGGTGTGGACAAAGCACTCTTCGAGAAGATGCTCCGCGAGTACATCAGGGCGAACAACATTGAACTCATCGTTCTCGCCCGCTACATGCAGATTCTTTCTCCCGAGTTTTGCCAAGAGTTTGAGGGCAAGATCATCAACATCCACCACTCCTTCTTGCCAGGCTTCAAAGGTGCTAACCCCTACGCCCAAGCACACGCAAGGGGAGTAAAGCTAATTGGAGCAACCGCTCACTTTGTGACCGAAGATCTGGACGAGGGTCCAATCATCGAACAAAACGTGACCCGGGTTGAGCACTCAGAGTCCAAGCAGCAATTAGTGCAGATAGGGCAAGACGCGGAGTCGAAAACCTTGACCCAGGCGGTCAAGTGGTTTGCCGAACACCGCGTCCTGCTTGATGGTCAAAGAACCATCATCTTCCGCTAAATCGCCAGATACCAAGCCCCATCAGCACAACCACTGCCAGGGCGCTTGCTAGAAGCCAAGGGAACTCCTCCCTAGATTCGAACTGAAGCTCTGGCCCCGCGACCAGATCAATCTCTGGAGCGGGAGACGGAGTAGCCTCCGAAGCAGGCACCTGCGGCAGCTCCGCGAGCATCCCGCTGACGGTTGAAGTCTCGGAAGTGCTAGCAACTGAAACTGGCGTCACAATCCGGGAGGGCTTTATCAGGGTTGTATTGGCTACTCCTCCGACCACTTCGGTCAATGGAACTAGAAACTCCAACTCAGGAACAGCGACCACTTCGGGTTCTGGTGAACTGGTTTCCGGTTCAGAAGCGGTGGGTTCAGGCGTTGGCGTTGGTTCGGCAACCTCAGCCGGTGGAATCACAATCGGTGGTCCGGTTGGAGCAGGCTCGGTCGGTGGCGCTGCTGGCTGAACTGGCTCTGCTACCACCGGTGGAGCTACTTCGATTGGCTGTGATGGAGCTGGCTCTGGAGCAGCTGGCCTAGTGAGCGCCATTGAAACAATTGCCGATCCTGAGCCTTGATTGTTTGCGCCATCGGTGAGAGCGGATGAGTCAAAGGCCCAAGAAACCATTCCGTAGTCGCAGACTGCCCAGAACTGATACCCCTCATTTCCCGATTCACATGGCGTATCGGAGTTGAAGGTGACGGCACTAGAGCTCCAACTCACTTCCTCGCTCATGCTCAACTCAGTGCTGAAGGTGAAGGGTCCGTCACCACTCACAACTATCTCTGACCACTGAGCTGTAGGTGGGGTTCTATCAACCGTAAGGGTGAAGATGGAGTCCGAAACTGGACCAGGATTACCCCACGTGTCACTCAGGCTCAAAGCTTTGAACTTGACCGTGTGAACACCTTCGGAACAGGAGGAGAGCAATGCTCGACTTGTTTCTATTGCCAGCTCACAGCCTGCCACTTCAAAGTTGGATGGCTGCGGAACGATGCCGTCAGAGACAGTGAAATCAACAGCTATGTCAGAAGCGGAGATTGTTTCGCTGGCGCTGGCCCAGGAAAAGTTGGGTCCGGCTCGATCGATAAAGACGGTTGCCGAAACCGATGTCATAGGACCAAAGTTTTCCAAACCAACTGCCCTGGGTTTCAGCGTGAGGGTTACCTCATCACCTCCGCAGCCACTGAGTGTGACCTCAGCAAGGTTGTCGTTGAGTGAGATTCTCCAGATCGAGCAGTCCGCTCGGCTATAGCTGAAGTCATCCGGGTTCAGGTCTTGAGCTGACTGGTCAAAGAGGATCTGGTACTTGATTTGCCCGAAGGCCATCTGCTCACCGGTGAAGCTGAGAACCTCGGTTGGAAGTTGATAGTGAATATAGATGCGGCCGTGACCCCACTGAACGCCTGACTGATGAACCACATTGCTGGCATAGCTGGGCGAGGTGTAGGACGAACCACCGCCAGCACCTGCGGCATCGCCTCCGCCAGAGACATCATCTCCTCCACCACCGCCTCCGCCATACCAACCGCCGCCGCCTCCGCCGCCGCCCGCGATGTTGCCAGAGCCCCCATCGCCGCCGAAGCCGAAGCTGCCTTCCAACGGTTGCTGGCCGTTACCGTTGCTAGTGCCACCAGCGCCACCATCAGTCTGTGTGCCACCAGAGCCAGCCGTTGCCTGCCCTGACAGGCCGCCATCCGCAATCAGCCCACCACCAGCTGCACCAGCAGCAGTGGTGACACCTCCACCTCCACCGCCTCCGCCACCCGCAACAACGATGCGGGACTGGAGGTCATTTGAAAGTCGGATGTCAGATGCTCCACCGCCCGAACCTTCGTTGCCACGCGATCCACCGGATGCGCCGCCGCCGTTGTAACCGCCGGCGCGGTTGCTTCCAAAGGTGCCAGCCTGGCCAACCTCGATGATCAATCTCTCGGGCAGGTTACTCAGGCTGCCGGTAACCAAACCTCCGGCTCCTCCCCTGGATCCGGAACCTCCGGTCACTTCGAAGCGAATCGTGGAAACACCATCGGGCACCAAAAACTCTTGGGTTGAGCCGGTGAAGAAAAAGGTCTGGGTGCAGAAACCATTGCTGCAAGCTGTGCTGGCCTGGGAGGCAAGGGGGGCGAGCATGGTGACTGGAAGTAGTGCGATCAAAAATGCAATTAGTCGTTTCATGCTCGCAAAAGTAAAACCCCCCGCAATTTCTTGCAGGGGGTTATCCACAGGCCCCAAAAGGCCTGAGTTTTTACTAGGCCAGCTTGGCCTTTAGGTTTGCTGCGATGGAGTCCATGAACTCATCGGTGGTCTGCCAAGCCTGCGCTCTGCCAACAAGTGCGGCAAGGTCCTTGGTCATGTGGCCAGCCTCAACGGTCTCGATGATTACATCCTCGAGGGTCTGCGCGAACGCAGCAACCTCAGGGGTGCCATCTAGCTTGGCGCGGTGCATGAGCCCACGAGTCCAGGCGAAGATCGAAGCGATTGGGTTGGTTGAGGTCTTCTCACCCTTCTGCCAAGCGCGGTAGTGACGGGTCACGGTTCCGTGAGCTGCCTCTGCCAACGCGGTCTTGCCATCTGGAGTGGTAAGTACTGAAGTCATTAGACCCAAGGAGCCGAAGCCCTGAGCTACGGTGTCGGACTGAACATCGCCGTCGTAGTTCTTGCAAGCCCAGACATAGCCACCCTCCCACTTGAGTGCAGCAGCCACCATGTCATCGATTAGGCGGTGCTCGTAGGTGATTCCGGCAGCGTTGAACTTAGCCTCGTACTCGGCCTCGAATACCTCCTGGAATGCATCCTT
>CAZQHT010000076.1:0-4201 GCA_964593635.1 uncultured Aquiluna sp. | reverse complement strand
TGGATGTCATCGGTTCGAGCCCGGTAGGGCCCACTCGACCCCTTTAGTCAGGCGACCATGGCGGAATTCGAGCGTCCCAGGGCGAAAGCCCTTTCGGATGCCGAGCTAGCCCGAGCCCTCCAAACATTCCCTTCTGACGCCAACGGCGTTGAGTTGGCTGGAAAGCTTATGGCTGAGCAGCAGAAGCTCAGAGAGCAGGACTCCCAAGAGCTCCAGGCTTGGATTGAGCTTTTGAGAGCCAGAGACGACCAGCAATCACGACAGATTCTCTCCGAATCGATGGCAAGCATCTTCCCAGCAGAGCAGATCGCAGAACCTTCTCAGGTCACTGAACCAGCCGTTCTCACTTCACAGCTACCTGTCATAACTAGACGCGGGAAGGTTTCGAATCGGCTTCGAAATAGCCAAATCAGGAGACTCATTGTCACAGCCGTCCTGCTAGCTGTTTCGAGCACGCTTGTCCTCGATTGGCTCGCAATCACGGGGCTGAGTGCAATCCTCTCGCTGGTTATCGGGTTGACAGTTGCCCTTTTGGTGTCAGTCCCGCTCAAGCGTCACCTTTTGCATCCGATTCTTCGGTCTGCAGCTGTCTTTGGTGGCAGGGGTGTCTATGTGTTCTCTGGGTTGATCCTTGGAGCGACGTCCTTGTTCTTTATTGCCGCGTTCGATGGCCACAGCGAACTTCCAGAGCTTGCCTCGGTCGGGCCTTACTCCGCAGTACTGATCATCTTGGTCGCCTCGGCGACGTTGGTCGGTCAACTTGTTCCAGTCCGCTTTGGAAGCACATTGATCCTGCTGGTCAGCCTTGGTTCGGCAGGACTGCTCGTTTCGAGCCGATTTGAACCCATCCAGAACCTGACACTGCAGCAGGGTTGGCACTGGGGGGCAGCTTCAGTAGCTGTGGTCTCGACGATTATTCTGCTGGCCGCAACCCCACACACCAAGGTGTCTTGGGTTTCTGCAGCTTGGCTTCTTCCAACAACAGCTTTGATGGCTCTTCCGCTGGCCCTAACAGCGCCTTACTCGGTCGAGCTAGCACTGCCCGTGGCTGTCTTTGCCCTCATGCTTGGTCTGGTTTACTCAGGACGTGACCTGGCCGGCGGTTCACTCGGTCGCTTTGCTGGGCTTGCACTAGTTATTGGGCTCGCGCTTTCTCCACTTGCAGACTGGCTCTCCGGGGTGGTGATGGCGATCTTGGTGTGCGCGTTGACTCTGATGCTGCTTGATCAGTTGTTTAGATCCTCCGCTCTGCATGTTGCATCACTTGACACGAGCTACGGGTTCTATGGCTCCGTATCGCTAACGAGCTGGTTTGCACTCACGCTTTCTGCGGTTCTCGGCACCCCAGTTTTCACGGCACTGCTGCCAGAGACCTTCAATCATCTGGAGTGGTCGTTGATTGGTGGGTTGGCAACAGGAGTGCTGGTCGGACTGCTTCGCATTCCAATCATCAGAAGGCAAGACCGAGAGATAAAGAATCTCGATTCTTCAAGCGGAAACATTGAGAATCTGCTTGGCTTGTAGCCATGACCCCGCTTTCCGAACTCATCCGCTTTGCAGAGACCCGCTGGCCACTTTCTGAGGCCGCCGAGTGGGACAACCCTGGCCTAGCGATTGGAGACCCGGCCTCCAAGCTCACAAGAGTGCTGCTTTCAGTGGACCTAACTCCTGAGGTTGCTGAGGAAGCGGTCCTTGGCGGTTTCGACCTGATCTTCACCCATCACCCCTACATATTTCGAGGCCTTCAAACTCTGTCGCAGGAGACCGTGAAGGGTCGGATTGCGGTTGAGTGCATTCGAGCTGGTGTCGCTGTTTACTCGGCCCACACAAACGCGGACTTCGCAAGCGGGGGAGTCTCCCAAGTGCTAGCTTCGGTAATTGGACTCCGAGACCCTAGACCGTTGACTCCAATCGGCGATGGGGTAGTTGGACTTATTGACCCCACATCCTTGGTTGAGTTCTCTCGTCAGGTAGCGCGGGTGCTGCCCTCTTGCGCCCAAGGAATCTTGGTACAGGGTAATCCGGAGTCGATTATCCAGCGGGTGGGGCTAGTCGCAGGCGCAGGAGACAGCTACCTAGCGAGCGCAGAGGGTATAGACCTGTTTATCACTTCGGATCTCAGGCACCACCCTGCAAGCGACTTTAGGGACAGTTCACAGAACTCAAGCGGTGCGGCACTGATGAATGTGCCACATTTCTCTGCAGAGTGGCCATGGCTGAATCAGGCGGCCGCTGAAATGAAACAGCAGTTCCCTTCTGTAGAGTTTGTGGTCAGCGAGATCAATACAGATCCCTGGACGTTTGCGGTGATGCAGTGAAAATTCAAAAGCAGCAATTAGATAACCTCTTAGAGGTTCAGGAGCTAATCCTTAGCAACAAGAAGCTTGAGCTTCTAGCCACTCAGGTCAAAGACTCCCTGCTAGATGATGACCTAAGAGGTCAAATGCTCGCCATTAGCTCTGAACTCAATGCCAAGCGAACTGCACACGAAGAGCTTGAGCGGGACCTGCGAAGGCTCACCGAAGAACAGCAGCTAATCTCAAAAAGAGAAGAGCAGGACCGCGCTCGCCTAAAGACCACTGCCGTGGCAAGAGATGCCGTCGGCTTGCAGCACGAACTCGAAACCCTCTCCAAGCGAGCCACAACCCTCACCGAGCAAGCCCAGGGACTTCGCGAGGAGTTAGCGCGAAGTGCCAGCGAGCAGGCTGAGCTCCAGAGCCAACGGGATGACCTTGAGGAAGCCTCAGCCTCTGAGCGTGAGCGCGCAAAGGCGGAGCTATCAGATCTCAAGAATGAGCATCTCCTGAATCGGGAGAAGATCGCCTCACTGAAGGTGGCAATAGCGGAAGACCTGCTCACCTACTTTGAGAAACGCGCCGACCGCGGTCTGGCGATTGGCAGACTTCGCTCTAACGCTTGCGGAGCTTGCAACATGAACCTCAACGCAGCAGCCATGGCCATCCTCCACAACATTCCTGGCGACGAGCTCAGCACGTGTCCGGAATGCCAGGCGATTCTGATCCGCTAATGCTGGTTCTGTTTGCCGATGGGGCATCACGTGGCAATCCTGGCCCAGCCTCCCTTGGTGCTGTGCTGGTTCGGGACGGTGAAGAGATCGCGAGAATCTCGAAACCTCTGGGTGTTAGAACCAATAACTACGCCGAGTACTCAGCGGTAATCGCGGGCTTGGAGTATGTCCTCGAACACGGTCTCGAGAAGGATTTACTCATTCAAATGGATTCAAAGCTGGTCGTGGAGCAGCTATCTGGTCGCTGGAAGATCAAGCACCCAGACCTTATGGAGCTGGCAAGAACTGCCCAGATTCTTCTGCGGCAGCTCAATGCAAGGCTTGAATGGATTCCCAGGGAGCTCAACTTTCTAGCGGATGAGGCAGCAAATCAAGCTCTCGACTCCCTTCCATTGACTGAACCTCAGAATGCCGCCTCAGCGATCATGGCCTCTCAGCAACCGGTGAGTATTCGTGCGCCGAGAGTCGGCACGGAGCCAACAGTCATCTACGTTGTTAGGCACGGCCACACCTCGAGTACAGAGTCAAAGCTAATCAGCGGATCCATGGATGATCCGGCACTCAGCGAGCTTGGGCGGGCTGATGCGAAGTCTGCTGCAGCAGCCATAACCGCGCTAGCAAGTAGGTTTGAGCTTCCCGCACCCGTAATCATTGCTCACTCCGACATGAAGCGGACCACAGAAACGGCCCAATTGATTTCCAAGGAGCTCTCCGCGCCTGCGCGAGCGGACTCTCGACTCAGAGAGATCAGTTTTGGGGACTGGGAAGGTTCCACAATGGCTGAGCTGGAGAGTGAATCCGGCGAGATAGCTGCCTGGCGTGGATCGGTCGATAGAAAGCCGCCTGCGGGGGAGTCGGTGTTAGAGCTCGAGTCCCGCGTGTTGCGTGCACTCTCCGACCTGATTGCCGAGAATTCAGGGTCAGCGGTTGCGATTGTGAGCCACATGATGCCTCTTAGAAGCATTGCCAAGAAGGCACTTGGATCATCTTCTGCAAGCCACTGGACACTGCAGTTTGCACCTGGTTCTGTCTCGGTTTATCGGTTCTTCGGCGACGAACTGTCTGAGGTCTTTTGCCTAAACTCTTGCGAACATCTGCCCCGAGGCTAGGCTTTAGTGGCTAGATGGGTCGGCTAGACGATCGCGGCATTGCCGAGGAACGTCCGGGCTCCAC
>CAZQHT010000075.1:0-4203 GCA_964593635.1 uncultured Aquiluna sp. | reverse complement strand
CCTGCGCTAAGTTCGGTCCAGAATCACCACGAATAACGATGTTTCCGTTTTCGGACACAACTTCACCCTCAATTCGAACACCACTCCATTGCGTCAAAGACGTGCCAACGGCGTATCCAGTTGTCGCATTCATGCCACCAGTGAAGAGAATTTGTCCACCCTGACTTCGGACTTGGGAGTTAGCTGCGGTCAGAATCGCCCCCGAATTGTTTCCATCAGAATCTGACCAAAGTGTGAGATCTCCCCGGTTAGTTTGGAGTGTAAATGCCAGTACGTGAATGTTCGCGCCTGCCCTGAGCGTAAGGTCGCGATCTAAAGTCGTAACCGCCACATCACTGCTCACGCTAATGCTGCCCGAAACGGAAATGGTTATGTCGTTCCCGACCGAGTGGGCAATCAGGTCGGATGCTCGAAGGTAACTTACTCCAGCGCTACTGCTCGCATAGAACTGTCCGTTAGCCATGAAGCCAGTTGTGGCATCCGTACTGTTGATAACCAGATTGTTTGCAAAAAAAGTAGGAGTTATGACCAGGGTCGTTTCCACGAGCGAGTTGGAGCCAAAAGTGAGAGTCACTGGACCGGAGACGCTTGAGGCAAAACCCAGGCCCTCAAAGGTAACGACTCCGTTAACGGAGTTGACGGTCAGAGATTGCGTCAGTAGAACACCGTTCAGTGTTAGCACATTTGACGATGCTGTTACAGAGATGGGCGAGTTGGTCGAAATTCGAGCCGCGGTTGCCGAGTCTCTAACCTCCAGGCTTATCGAGCTGTTAAATGCCTCACCAGCACGGGCAAGCGTAGGGGATGTGCTGAGCTCAAGGTAAGGACCCCATGACAGAATGAGGACCCCCGAACCTCCGTCTCCTCCCTTGGTTGGCGCGTTGAAGTGTGATCCACCACCACCACCTCCGCCGGTATTCGCTCCACCGTTGCCACCTTGAGTATCGGCGTGGCTATTTCGCGCACCACCGCCACCAGCGCCGCCATTATTGATTCCCGCCCCGCCCGTGGTCGTGCCAATAGCGCCTCCTCCTCCTCCTCCTATGCCACCATTACCACCGTCAATCGTGTGACCAGAACCGCCGCCGCCACCAGCCCAAAAGTAGTTGGTCCCCAGTATCGCGCTTGAAATGCCCGGGCCTCCATCCGGTCTAGCAGTCGAGTCAATACCTATTCCGCCGGCACCACCGCCGCCGCCTGAGTAGTACTGACCACCACCTTGCCCACCGCGATTCCCGTAAATGACTGCTGAGCGGACACCCGCTGCGATGCCTTGTGACATTTGAGTCGACGCACCGCCAGCTCGGACTGTACCGTCGGAATAGCCTGATGTTCCACCACCAGAACCACCGGCTAAGCCGTTTGCTCCCGGCGTGTATAAAAAGTAGGACGATCCACCTGCACCTCCACCCTTAGCACGCCAGGTTGTGACCCCAGCAGGTCCGACAAATGCGGTATCGCCACCGTTTGTGCTTGGGCTGATGTACTGATGGGCATCTGGGTTACCAGCGATATTTGCCCCGTTGCCAAACCCTCCAGCACCAACAGTGATCGAATAAACTCCCGTCGCGAACTCCCCAGTTCCAGCGATTACGCCTCCGCCTCCGCCTCCGCCACCGATGTCGAAGCCGCCACCGCCACCGCCGGCTACCACAAGTGCTTTGTAACGTGAGATACCGCTAGGTGCAGTCCAGCCTCCTACAGCCGTCAGATAAGAGCGATTGAACTTGACAAACGTTTGGGTTGAATGCGCCGTTCCTGTTTCGAGAATTTCATCACCATCAATTGCTCCAGAAGCTAGTTGATTGCGATTCAGATGCCTGCCTTTACCGGATTTGTCAAATTCGACGGTACCGTCCGGTTCATTGAAATCGTAGTGGGCTTCAAGCGTTCCAGTTACTCCAGATGTGGAGTAGGTGTGCATTGAAACTGCAAGAGATGAGGTGTTGAGAGCAGAGCTCCATACTTTCACCTGGTCAATATTTCCGGCAAAGTCATGTAGCTGATCAAGGTGCCACTCGCCAATCCGGAATTGCCCAGCATAAGTGCCCGATGTTGCGGACCCGGTCCAAACGAGATTTGAGTTCACATAGATTCGGGGAATATTGCTGCTGTCCCTCGAAAGTGCGATATGTGTCCAAGCATTGAGTGGGGCAGCGGGTTCGCTGAGTTCTGCGTAGAAGCTCCCACCGATTCCGAGTCGAAGCCTGCCGTTGGATTGGAATGAAAGCTGAAGCGTCGCTCCGCCGGTATCACCCTGGACGATCACGACTGGCGCCTCCGCAAAGGATGTGGGCCTAACCCATGCTTCGATGGTAAAGACGCCCGAAGGGATAACAGTTGAAGTTGTTCCAATGAAGTCTGAAGCGATGACACTGCCAGGCCTAAGGTCAACAGAGCGATCCTCGAGTGACCCCCACACTGCAAAAAGGCTCATGGGGCTCGAAATATTGACGGACTCTTGGTTCGAATACGTCGTTCCTGTGCCGTTGGCAAGTGTGTTCCAGCCCCTAAATACGTAGCCAGTCCTGTTGAATCCATTGATTCTAAGGTTGGTTGGCTGATTTGTAGTTATGGATTGATCCGCCATGGAGCCAGATCCACCATTTGCATTAAACGTGACCGTGTTTATGTTCGCTGTCCACTGTGCGAAGAGGGTTAGATTGCCGCTTATGTCATTCATGGATTGTTGGTTCGAAAAACTTGTTCCAGTCCCGTTAGCGGCGGTATTCCAGCCCGCAAACGTAAACCCCGTTCGAGTAAACGTGTTCGCGATGAGGGAGGTGTTTGTTCCCGCGACAATCCTCTGGGTGGCCATCGAGCCGGCACCTGAATTGGCATTGAAGGTTACGTCATACGAGCATCTAAATGCCGACGCAGGAACTGTTGTGAAATTTGTGCCATCCGTTGACCAGCTGAGGGTAACAGCAGCCCCTCCTCCATTCTCATAAAACCAGAAGTCAAACTTTCTCGATTGGTTAGCGGTAAACGCTTGATCTCCAGTAGTGCCGCCCCCGCTACCTTTGTCGAGCCAGTCGGTCGAATCACTTGAAATCTGCGCGTTATCCAGAAACATTCGAGTTCCATCATCTGCACTGACTCGAAACCGAACATTGCCCGTTGTCTCCCTGATTATGCAACCGGAGAAATGCACAATGACGCCCTCTGCCCGGTTGGAGTTGAGGACATTTCCGGTCCCCCACTGGAAAGTAAAGTCCTGATTGACAGTTCCCGTGGTTAGTGGACTCCCGAGACCTGACGTACTTGGCTGTGGGGCTGGAGTGTAACCCCAAGTCCTGTAGGTCAATCCGGTCGTTGTGCTACCGAATGAGAGATATGGGATTGCAACTAAGAGGCCGAGCAAAAAGAGGGTGAGAATAGCAGCGGATCGCGTTCCGGCTGGCACAAGCAATTTTTGGCGCTTTGCAACGGCGGACGTTGTGAAGACATGCCAGCGCTCCCGCAACCAACCGGTTGCGCTGCGCACTAGCTTTAGCTCTGTCATGTCGTCTCTCGTTTTTCGGTATGCCAAGGCACACCATTTAGGCGCTTCAAGAATAAGCAGTGACATTTAATGACTGGCTAAAAGCTTCGGTTAGCCGAAGTATTCCAGAGGCTCGAGTTAAAGAGAAAATCCTTCGGTTTTCACCCAGGTGATTACTTCTGTGATGCCGGTTATGGCAACCAGCCTGGTATTACTGAAGCTCTAGCTGTTGGCAGCCTCGTCCTTTTGCCTGCGCAGCATCCAGTAGCTTGCGGCAGCAACAGCAAGGGCAATCAACAGGATCCACCACATCGGGTTTTGGCCCAGTGGACGGGCTGGTTCATCGATGCCTGCATTCTCAGACTCAGTGTTAGCACCAGGCTCACTTTCGCCACCATCAGATTCACCCTGGCCAGAGCCATCGCCTGAACCAGTGCCCTCAGATCCGCTGCCTCCTGAACCCGAGTTGTTGGAGCCGCCAGAACCACCATTTGATCCGCCACCTTGCTCAGGGTCGGCTGGGTTCACTGGGTCAACGGGGTCAGTTGGGTCAACTGGGCTCTCGGTGTTTGGAGACTCAGTTACCGGAGTAACAGGTGACTGAGTGTCGATCTCCGGGCTTGAGGTTGGAGCAACACCCGCAATTACAACCAGTGCATCGATGACCGACACCTTGCCGAACTCCGAGAAGTGCTGGATGTCATAGGTTCCAGGCTTGG
>CAZQHT010000074.1:0-4427 GCA_964593635.1 uncultured Aquiluna sp. | reverse complement strand
CTTTTAATCCGTGGGTCGTCGGTTCGAGCCCGACGGGGCCTACAAGTTTCGGTAATTCTTCAAGACCCTGGGGCAACTAGGGCTAAAGCTAGCCTGCAGCAGGATCACTCTGAGCGTTTTTTGCTCTCAGCCTTGGTCTGCTTCTCGAGTCTTTTTTCCTTCAAGTTTTTTGCGGGTGACTTTTTGGTGTTCTTCTGAGCCTTTTGCTCTTTTTGTGCCATGGTCGTTCTCCCTAAATTCTTGAGCGTTTGTGCTCGAAGGCTATCGGCTTCTTGAACAGATCTAGCCCTAAACACATTCAGGTTTAGAAACCGATTGGTTCTTCAGCTAGATTCCTCTATTCAATTTGAGAAGCTGCTTTAGGAAACCTAATGCCGAGGTCGACCAGAGTGCCCAGGCGACCAGTACTGGCTGGAAGAACAACCTCATCAACCGATCCTGGTCGGTGTCTAGGCCAAATGCACTTATGCCCTCAACGTACTGATTTATGTTGCCGGGGAAAATTGCAATGAAGAAGGCGGATGCCAGCAGTCCAGAGATGGGCACCAGCGCTCCGGCAGAAGCAATTCCAATCCCCAACATGATCTCGACGACTCCGGATGCGAGCACCACGAAGTCAGGGTCTAGCGGCAGCCATACCGGCACTTGGGCCTGAAACTCTTGGCGCAAAAATGTTAGGTGTCCGATGCCGGCATAAATCAGTGCGCTGCCAAGGAGCAGCCTTGCGATCAGACGAAGAGCTTTCAGCATCGCACTCCAATTCAACTCTGTCTCCACAGAATACGACTAAGTCGATACATGCCCCGGACTTTGCAGTCCTCGAGCAGTTACGGTGAGCCTGTCACCGCTGATCAGATCAAGCTAGAGAACGCCCAAGAGGTCAATTACAAACACCAAGGTTCTGCCAGATAGCGCGTGACCGCCGCCAGCTGGACCGTAAGCCATCTCGGGAGGGCAGATCAGCATTCTTCGACCGCCGACCTTCATCCCTGGAATGCCTTCTTGCCACCCAGCGATGAGCCTGTTTAGTGGAAAGGTAATGGACTGTCCGCGACCCCATGAGGAGTCAAACTCTTCTCCGGTTTCGTAGTCAACGCCGAGGTAGTGAACCTCAACGGTTGCGCCAACAGGTGATTCTGCGCCGTCGCCAACGACGATGTCCTTCAGCGTCAGCTCCTGCGGGGCTGGCTCCATCATTGGTTCGATTTCTGGGCGGTCTAGGTTCGTCATAACAAGAAGTATGCCCTCCAAAGTGCTCTGTGAAGGAGAGAAATGCTGTTTACAGCAAGTTTGAGATCAGCTGGATTTGGCTGCCGCGACTAGAGCTTCGAAAAGCCTAAGGTCATCAAGAGTTTGCTCTGGATGCCACTGCACAGCCAGTCCAAAGGGGTGTCCCTCCACCTCAATAGCCTGAACAATTCCATCGGGTGAGTAAGCCACCACCTTCAAGCCCTCTCCCGGCTCTTCGATTGCTTGGTGGTGGTAGAGAGCCGCATTCTCAACCTTCTCCCCCACGATTGAGCTAAGTAGGGAGCCCTCTCGAACAGCCATTTGCATGTGAGCGAAGTTGCCACCGCCTTGTAGGTAGCGATCATCTCCAATCACATCTGGAAGGTGCTGGATCAAGGTGCCGCCACGAGTCACGTTCAGCATTTGCGCGCCTCTGCAGATGCCTAGGAATGGAAGCTTCGACTCAATCGCAACTGTAAGCAGCTGATCCTCTAGGAGATCGCGCAGCAGGTCTGGCTTCTCCGCCTTATCGTGGGGAATCTGGCCATAACGCGAAGCCTCAACATCTCGCCCACCGGTCACGATCAGACCATCCAAACCGGCCAGCAGCTTGCCTGCGTCCTCTGAGTCCACCTGCTGAGGAGGCAAGATAACCGCTAGGCCACCTGCCCGAGTGACTCCCTCAAGATAAAACGCTGGAAGCATGGCCATCTCGGTGTCCCAGACACCGGTCTGGCCTCGCTGACGATAGCTGGTGAGTCCAATTACAGGTTTCATGAAAACAAACTACTCGAGGTGCGCAAGAAACCAAAAGCCTGAGCAAGGGAAGCAGCTAGGGCAGGAAGCTGTTCTGATTAGAGTGCAATCAAAAGGTCTCACCCTCATCGGCGTCTACAAGGCCGATGGCGGAATCATTGGAGAGGTGTCCTACTTCTTAGGCCACCTAATTGGACTGCGCGAATGCAATCTTTGCGACATAACTCACTCTCCGGTTCGAAAGAAGAGCGCGTTCAAGGCTTACGAGGCCAAGCTTCTCAAGGAACGCGGCATCAATATGAAGCTCGTCCACATGAATGAACGGACTGAGGCCGAGCTGGCCGCGTCAAAAGGTCGAGAGCCCTGCGTTTTGCTGCAGTACGACGACGGTTCGATTTCGATGTTCTTGGACTACGTGGAGCTCAAGGCAGCTTCTGGTTCCGTTGACTCGTTCGCAAAGCTCGTTGACTCAAGACTGAACATCTACCTGTAGCCCAAGCAGAATGGCAAACCTTGCGTGAACTAGGCGGTTTCCCCTAGGTCAGCTCTCGCTTTGCTGACAAGATGACAGAAGAACAAGTCTTAGATAGAGGTGCCGTCATGCCAGAGCTTCCAGAGGACCTTCTCGACGCAATCGAACTGGGCGACGTCAAGGCAATTGCCGAGCACCTTGAAGACCTGGCTCCTCATGAGATTGCCGAGGAGCTGACTCGCCTCGACGCCGTAGAAAGCGCATTAGTTTGGCGCGTGCTTCCCAAAGATGAAGCGTTGGAGGTCTTTGAGGAGCTTGACTCTGCAAATCAACAAATGTTGCTGTCCGGTATGCGAGATCAGGCCTTCCGTGATCTTCTGGAACGGATGGACCCAGATGACAGAGTTCGCCTACTAGGTGAGGCTCCCGCCAGCTTCGTTAAGAAGGTGCTTGCGGGCTTGAGCCCTAAAGAGCGAAAGATGACTTCGGAGCTTTTGGGTTACCCAGACGAGACCGTCGGTCGCTACATGTCCCCTGAGGTAATTGTCACACTCGAGACTTCAACCGTCTCTGAAGTCTTGGCGACAATTCGTCGCAAGGGAAAAGCGGCGGAGACAGTGGCGGTGCTGGCAGTAGTGGATAGGCAACGCAGGTTCCTGGGTTCAGTTGATCTAGCCGACTTGGTTATGGCCGATGAGGGAACAGTTGTGATGCAGATCACGGACTCGGATGCTGCAACTGCTTTAGTCACAGAAGATGTCGAGTCAGCAGCTCGACTTCTTCAGGACACGAACCATCTAGCTCTCATCGTTCTTGACACAGATGAAAGAGTTGTCGGAATCCTCACTGTTGACGATGCCATCGACATTATCGAAGAGGCGAACAGCGAAGACTTTGCCCGGCAGTCGGCTTCGCTTCCAAGCTCTGGCCACTACCTATCCGGCAAGGTGTTTACGCTCGCCAGGCTGAGAATCGTCTGGCTGATGTTCCTGATAGTCGCCGCAACGCTAACCGTTTCGGTTTTGCAGCTGTTTGAGGGCTCGCTGGAGAAGTTCACGGCTCTAGCGCTCTTTATGCCGATGCTAATCGGCACGGGCGGGAACGTCGGAGCTCAGGCTGCCACGAGTGCCGTGCGAGCAATCGCACTGGGAGAAGTAAGACCCCAGGATGTGCTGCGGGTTGCTTGGCGCGAATCCCGAGTTGGCTTGCTTCTGGGGATTGGACTTGGACTGGTGGGGCTAATTGCAGGCTGGCTGGTTGCCTCTTGGCAAGTTGGAGCGACGGTTGCTATCGCAATTCTTGTGGTGTGCATGTGGGCGGCAACCGTTGGTGCAGTGATGCCGCTCGCTGCGAAGGCAATGAGGATTGACCCCGCTGTTATTTCGGCACCAATGGTTACCACTCTGGTGGATGCAACGGGGCTAATTATCTACTTCTTGGTAGCTGGCTTGATTCTGGGTTAGTTGCGGCTGTAGTGCTCAGCAGAAAGCTCGTTGTTCTTCTTGCCGAAGATTCCGACGATCGAGAGGTGGATGAACATTCCCATGATTGCCAAAATGCCCACCGAGTTGATGGCCATCAAAACAGTGATCTCGTTCACAGGCAAAGTCATTGGTTCTCCCTCTTCAACCTAAAGATTACTTTAACTCACAACAAGCAACAAAACTGACGCTCGTTAGTTTACGAAGTTGACCATTCGCTCTAGCTCTCCACTGGCATTGGAGACAACCACTCGGTAGGTGAATGTGCCTCTAGTTACCGGCATCGAAAGAGTCACGACCAGTCGACCACCTGGAGTGGTCAGCTTGTATTCGTCACTGGATAGCCAAGCAAGTGTTCCCTGTCGCTCAATTCGCAGACTCAGCTCACTGTGACCACCAAAGTCGAGTGGTGCAGTTACCGTGAAGGCAACCTTATCCACGGCCACCTTTCTAGCAGTCACACCAATAACTCCAACCGGAGCGGTCAA
>CAZQHT010000073.1:0-4469 GCA_964593635.1 uncultured Aquiluna sp. | reverse complement strand
AGCAGGTTTTTTCGCAGGTCAAGCGCAGTTGCGAGGCCTGGGCCATCAAACTGGCTTAGATACTGATCTACCTCGCTGGATGACATTCCCTACCTCGACTTATAGATCTTTCCCGGCTCCATCTCGCCGAGTAACTGGGAGACAGTTACGAAGTGATAGCCACGCTCAGAAAGCTCTCGAAGCAGAACAGGAACTGCGTTGACCGTTGAAATCAAAGGGTCATGAAGCACAACTATTGAGCCCGGTTCAGCATGCTTCAGAACTGACCTAACGGTTTGCTTCGAGCTTCTGGTTCTCCAGTCCTGCGGGTCAACGCTCCACATCACCATTGGCAACCCCGCAACCTCTCTAACCCTCGGGCTGTGGATGCCATAGGGAGGTCGAAAGGACTTCGGCTCAATGCCAGTCGTTTCGACAATCAGCTTTCGAGTCTTCCCAAAGTCCATCTCGAGTTCGTAGTTCCCCAATCGGGTCAGCCGCTTGTGGCTGTATGAGTGAGCCGCAATCTCGTGACCCGAGGCAACAATTGCCGAGGCGATTTCTGGATTGGCTCTTACTTGCGTTCCGACCACATAGAAGGTCGCCTTAGCGCCTCGCTTATTGAGCGAGGCGAGGATCTTTAGGGTGTTTGCATCTGGACCATCGTCAAAAGTTAGAGCGATGCAAGCCAGCTTTGAGCAATCGGCCTCTGAGACGATCGGGTCTAGCTCAAACTCCCCCTCGGGATCAACCGGGTCGAGATCTTGTTGCGGCATCAGCTCCAAAGTCAGTTGAGCTGGGGTCGAGTCCATGATTGGAGTGAATACTGGTTCGGCCGATGAGGGCAATCCCTGAGTCTGCGGGATGACTAACCCCACCACGAGCACCGCGGTGATAGCTAGCTTTCCGGCAGTTCTGAACATGAATCAGGCCTTGTAGGCGTCCACTTCAACCTCGACCAACATCTTCGGGTTCACAAATCCCACACCGGACAAGATTGTCAGCGCTGGTCGAATCTCGGAAAACAGCTCTCCGTTTGCCTTACCCGCACCATCCAAGTCAGCCTCGGACTTCACATAGATTCTTACCCGCACTACATCGCCTAGGTCGTAACCGACCTCGGCTAAAGCCTTGGCGATGATTTCGTAAGCAACCTTGGTCTGCCCGTAAGCATCGCCCTCGTGCTGCAAAACCCCATCAACGGTTGCAGTTGTGCCAGAGACGTGAACGTATGGCCCAGCCTTCACAGCTCTTGAGTAACCGATGACCGATTCCCATGGTCCACCCGATGAAATTAGCTTGTCTGCTGCCATTTGCACTCCCTATTTGATGCAAAGGCTACCCAAGAATTAGCGCAGCTTGTCTCGCCACGCACTGAATGAACGAACACTCTGCGAATGGGGTTTTCTAAGCCACGGATAGGGGTGCAGCTCAGCCACATTCTGAAACTTTGTAAAGTTTGGAACCGGCGCGTAGGTGACTGCCACAGGATTCTCGTTGGCATAGGCGTAGGTGTCACCAATCAGAACCTTGAGCTCCCTCCGAGCTGCCAGATCAGCGAGAGTTTCAAGGTAAAAGTAGATCCGCTTCGATGACAACTGCAGCTTTGCCAGAGCAGGTTTGTTGAAGACAAACACCACTGGCAGCTCAGAGTTTGCAACCAGAGCTGGATCTGCATCGCCAAGTGAATCGATGGTCAGCAGCACCTCTCGAGGTTCAGCTTTTCGCACAACCGAGGTAGGGCCCGTGGTGAGCTCGAGGTTTGGGTCATGCTCCAAAAGCTCAAGCTTTGGGGTCCGATCTAATACCCGCTCCTGCGGGAACTCTTGAATAGGGCAGGCTTTCTTCAGGGGGCAGCTCATGCATACCCCTGGAGCACGCTTTTCAACCTGCCAGCGGGCAAATCCGTAGGGCTTTCCGGTTCCAGTTCCAACCGTCCACTGCCAACCTAAGAGGTTGGCAGCCCTGGAACCATCCAGTAGCTCCCGATACATCCGCTCTTGCCCGTGAAGCCAGCCCTTGCCGTTTCTTACACTCCAGTGAGATGCCAGCCACATCCTGGTTTGGTTCACTAACCAACCATCCTGCTCAAGTTCATCGACCACCATATCGATACAGGCCATGTCTCGATTCCAGCCATCTCCAGGCGTATCCCAAACCTGCTCGAACCTGAGGTTGTGAAACAGCTCTGTTCCAACACGTGCGTAAAGGTGACGGGCATACTCCTGCCACAACAGCTCATCCTGAAACTTCTCGCGGTCTTTGAATGGTGCTCGCTCCACCGAAGCCCAGACCTCTTTGAGCGGAAGTAGGTTATGGCGAATGTATGGCGACAGCACGCTGGCTCCGCGCTTATCGCGAGGCAAAACTTCTGAGCGCTGAGCGGCATAGCCGCGAACATCGAAATCCTCCAGGGCCTGATTGGCAGCAGCCTGGCCGCCTCGGATTGAACTTCGCCCGCCCCCAGAGTGCAGGCCAGCAAAATGTTTAGCTAGCAGAGCCTCTGGGTCCTGGGTGATTTCGATTTGTTCAAACACCTTGGAGCCAACTTGAGAAGTGTTTTGCTAATTCCGCCCGAGCAACTTGAAGTCGGCATTCAGCTCGATGAATCGAAAAACCAACACGCTTCGCTCGAAACCCAGCTGGTCCGGCGCATCGGCCAGCTCGTATGGCGGATTGGCTAGCCCAACCTCACCGACAAACACCCAGCTCTTCTGGTCGAGGCGGGAAAACATCAGTAATGGCTTACCGCTGAGGATTGCTTTGTTGCCCCGGATCAGCTGTTGGTCTCCGGTCCTACCCTCACCCGTGTAGCGGTAAATGCCTTCAACTAGCTCATCGTGCTGGTCATAGCCAAACTTGGTTCCTGAAGGTGGGTCTGAAAACACCAATACAGGTCCGGATGCGGTTGGGCAGATTCCTGCTCGAGGATTACCGCCGAATGAGGAATGAAGATCTACCCGAAGGTAGCTCTGCCCAACTACAAGCTGCACTATCTCTCAAGTTCAGCGAAGAAGTAGCTCTGCAAGACACTCGATGGCCTAGCCTCTCCACCGTGCATGCCGGAAAAGGCGCTTGTTCCATCTCCGCCGCAAAGATTCAAGATGTTGCTAGCCCCACCTGGGTGCTGGGCAATCCACTTAGTTAGGTCGTAAACCGATCCATCAATAATCACCCAGCAGCTGGAACGTGAATTGTTCTTTGCAACCTCCGCCTTTGAGACAAACACAGGCCCTGCGGTCACCGTTGGTTCTGGAGTGGCAGTTGGCTTGGGGGTCGCAGTTGGCTTTGGAGTGGCGGTCGGCTTGGGAGTTGCAGTGGGAGATGGATCCTCAGAGGGCTCAGCCGCTGGGTCAGAGGTCTCGGTCGCTTCAGTTTCCGATCCCTCTGACTCTGGAGCCTCGGGCTCACTCTCCTCAGGCGCAGGATTCAATTGAGCGTCATTCGGATCTGGCTGTGTTATCTCCGCCTGGGAGGTCGCCTCCGGTGTCGCAGGTTCTGCGCTGGCACAGCCAGCCAGAAGAAGAATTACCGCTATCGCCCCAAGAGTTTTCATGATGGATAAAACATCTGCTGGATAGGTTCTGTTCCTGAAGGCGTAGTCTTTTAATATGAAACTAACTCCCGCAAATAGAGCAATTCTCGTGTTCATGGCATCAACTCCCGGACGCTACACCCGCATCGCCATGGGTATCACGGTCATTACCCTGGCCCTGATTCAAGCCGGTTGGTTTCTTGCCCTGCTGCCACTGGGTGGCTTCATGATCTTCTCAGGTCTGGCGAATGTTTGCCCATTGGGACCGCTTTTCAAGCAGCCGTTCAAATCAGGTGAGCTACTGAAGAACATTCAGACTTACAACCTGAAGTAACTACTAGCTTCTAGGGCGAAGCTCGGCAACCATTGGGCAGACAAACGGGTCGGCATTGTTGCTAAGGCCAACCTTGTTTAGGTGCTGCATGATCGCTTTGTAGCTGGCAAGCAAGTTCATCTCCACGAGTGTGATGTCGTTCTCCCTGCAGTACTCAGCAACAATGTCGTGAGCCTTGCGAAGGTTCGGTCTAGCCATCGATGGGAACAGGTGGTGCTCCACCTGGTAGTTCAGGCCTCCCATGAGGTTGTCCTTCAGCCATGAGCCCTTGATGTTGCGAGAGGTGAGAACCTGGCGAGAGAAAAAGTCCAGCTTGGAGTCCCTAGAAACCAAAGGCATGCCCTTATGGTTTGGGGCAAAGGCCGCCCCCATGAAAAAGCCAAAGGTCATCATCATTACAAACCAAAGGGCCAGTGCCCAAAGGGGTCCAAACATGATGGCAAAGACTACGTAAGGGGTCACCTGACGAATCATCATCAGGCTGAACTCCAGGATGCGAGTGGAGAGCTTGCGGTCCTTGCGAGCAAGGCCAGCAAAAGAGTCAAGCAACAGGTCAAATCCAGTGAACAAAAGAAGAAGCGGGAAGAGGTAGCCCTGGCGGTCAGAGACCCACTTCTCAAG
>CAZQHT010000072.1:1338-4580 GCA_964593635.1 uncultured Aquiluna sp. | reverse complement strand
ACTCCTCGAGAAACTGTCGCAAGACTGAAGGCTCTCGCTTGCCCACCTCACGCAATGCCCATCCCACTGCCTTATGGATTAGGTCATGCGGGTGATTGATCAGCGCTCTGGAAACAGCCAAGGTTGGTTCGAAATCAAACTCAGCAAACATTGGGAAGGTCAGTAGAACTGCGGAGCGCTGCACCCACAGGTCTTTGCTCTTGGTGCGCTGCAGCACTTTTTTGATTCGGTCCTTATCGGAAACCCAAAACTTTCCAAACCGATGAGCGGAGACATCAACCAGGTCCCAGCTGTTTACCGCGTTGATTTCATAGAGCGATAGGTAGTAGTTGAAAAGCTCTTCTCTAACCTCTGGCTTTTTGGCTCGCTCGAACTGCTTGGTGAGAATCACCAGTGCGCAGAATCGATCCTCGTGGAACTCGGAACGAAATAGCTGATCGAGCGAAGCTCGATCCAGCGAGTAGTTGTTGGCAGCAACCGACCTGGATTGCGGAACAGTTAGACCTAGGAAACGATCTCCCTCGCCATAGCCACCTGGTTCAGTTTTATAGAACCACTGCATTTCCTTGGCCCGCCGGGGATTTTCAAACTTCCTCAGCTGGGCTTGGACTTCAAGGTGCATTAGCGAACGGTGTCGGAGACCACTACTAGGCCGTCGGTGGCCTTGGGGGTAAACATGGTGTCCTTGTCAGGGTTCATCTGAACACCCTGAGCTGCATCGCCAGCATTGTTTCCGCCAACGCGATAACCAATGGCTGACTCGCCTCGGCTTCTAGCGTTAGCAACAAGCTGGGCGTAGCTGATGGCCTTGCCGGCAGGTGCGTAGAGGCTTAGATCCCTGATGCTGATTGAGGCTCCCTCAGCATCGAATAGGTCATCAAAGACTGGAGCTAGTGAGGCGTTCTCAGAAACCTGAGCGATGAGCAGGGCGGCCAAGTTATCGCTGACAACCAAGTCATCCACCGCTGCAACTCGAGCAATCTCTGCCTTGCGGCCATCGAGAATCTCAGCAACTAGGCGGGTTGGCTCAACGCCGTTGTTTGGGGTTTCGAACAAACGGTTCATCTGCAGCATGGTGAGCATGGTCTGCGCATCTGCTTCTGCAGCGGTGATTGCGTTGCGGTAGCCGAGCACAATCACCTCGTTGTAGTGACGAGCCTTGGCAGCTTCGGTTAGGTCTGCCATGTCTCCGGTGACCGAAGCTGTGGTGACCTTCACGCCGGCGGCGAAGTTCAGATCCTGGAACTGGTCTGCAGCCACCAAGCGCTTCTGAGCCAAAATGTGGATGGTCGAGCCCTTAGGCAAAAACTCAGCTAGCTCCGAGAGAACCGAGCGACCCATCTCGGACCAACCAATAACCAGGATGTGTTCTGGCTTAGGTGCTGGTGTTGCGATCTTGGTGCTCTTCTTCACAAGCTCCTCGCGAATACCGGTGAAGTGAACCTTGTCATCGTCCTGAGCAATCGCAATGATCTTGGTGCCCTTGGAGATTTTGGTTGTGGCCTTCGGGTTTAGGTGAACCGAGCCATCTGCACTCTGCAGACCAATAACGCTGGCGGTGTTGAAGCTCAGTAGAGCGTCGCCATAGGTCTTGCCCTCAAGGGCTGGAATGTGGGTGAAGTAGATCTCATCGCCGTCAAAGTCCAGCAGATCAAGGATTACCGCTGATAGTCCTGGCTGACGAGAAGCCTGAGCGGTGACCCGAGCGATGACATCGTGTGAGCGAACTGGAATTACCTGGCCTTGAGTCGCAATCGCGATGGCCTCGGCAGTTTCCTCATCGTCTAGCTCAGCGACGATCTTTAGGTTTGGGTTGCTGTTGACCGACTTGATTGCAAGGACGGTAGAAACAACGGTTGCATCGCCTGTGGTGTCAGGGTCCAAAACGATTACCGACTTAGCCCCTGAGATGTTGGTGCGCTTGAGGTCGATCGGGTTAGTTGGGTCACCGGTTCGGGTGACGATTCTTAGCTTTCCTAGGTTCTCGGTGCGAGATTCGATCTCGTCCTCCATGGCATCGCGCTCCAGGGTGGAGAAGATGACAACCAGTGGCTTGCGAACGTTCTGGTTGGCAATTGCCAGCTCTTCAAGAATTGGGAAGACGCGTGATGACCAGCCCAAGATAAGGGTGTGGCCTGTCTCGATGATTGGGCTGCGGCCCTTGCGCAGTCTTGCGAAGGTGCGCTGGATTGCTCCGACTACATAACCGATAACGCTGGCGGTTAGAGCAGTTGTGGTGGCCCAGTAGAGGATCGCAATGATGCGCTCACTCCAGGTTGGCTCTCCACCTAAGGACAAGATCTTGGTAAAGGATGCCCAGAACAAATCAAAGAACGAGGGGTTCGCTGGGTCTGAGGCAGCGCTGAGCGCTGGGATGCTAGTCAGACCGGCACGAACACCAACCATGATCAGGGCAATGACCATCATCAGTAGCAAGACATAAAGCACGAATGTGCCGCCCTGAGCTACTGAGTTATCGAAGTTATATCGGAGCTTGGCCCATAGGCCCACCTTGGTCTGCACTGGGGCAGCAATCTCGCCCTGTGCACCTTGTCCGAATGTCCGCGCTGACTTGTTTTCTGGCATGGACGGAAGTCTAGTGATGAGATTCCCAGACTGTTAGATGCAAATTCAATGGTTGCCAAATGGGAACATTCGGCCCACTTATTGGGCTAGCGCTTCCTCCAAAGCACAACCGAACCGCTTCTTTCTGGTCGCTGGCCTGGGTTCAGCCTGATGATTCCCTGCTCGCCAGATGCAAAGACTCGGTTACCCGGCTGATTCATAACCTGGTTGGCAAGTTCTCGCTCGAGATCTCTGACTCGAGCCTTGAGTTCAAGATTCTCATCCACCAGGTTCAGCACTCGCCTGATTCCCTCGAGCGAAACGCCCTCAGCGCTGAGGCGGGAAATCTCCCTGAGCTTGGCAACATCCTGCATTGTGTAGCGGCGGGATTTACCCATGGTTCTGGTTGGAGAAACCAAACCCATGCGGTCGTATTGCCTGAGGGTTTGGGGATGCATGTTGGAAAGCTCGGCTGCAACCGAAATCACAAAGAGTGGAGTGTTCTCATTGAGATCCATCTCTCACCCCTAAAGCAATCCGGCTCTGGTTAGCACATCTAGTCTGGGGTCTTCCTGCGGAAGTTCGGCGTCAAACTGCTCAAGCAGTTCTTTTGCCTTGTCGTTCACATGCGCGGGCACTGCAATCTCAACCGTTGCCAGTAGGTCGCCCTCTTTGCC
>CAZQHT010000072.1:0-1238 GCA_964593635.1 uncultured Aquiluna sp. | reverse complement strand
CCCCCACCGAAGCCGGTAAAGCCGCCTCCTTGAAAACCTCCGCCGAAGATATTGCTGAAGACATCCTCAAAACCCTGACCTTGCCCCTGCCCAGGGCGACCGCCCTGGAAACGAGGGCCTCCGCCAAGCGCACGAAACTCGTCATACTCCTTGCGCTGAGCGGGGTCGCCCAGCACGTCATAGGCCTCGGAGATGTCCTTGAACCTAGCCTCGGCAGCGTCGTTTCCGGGGTTTCGGTCAGGGTGGAAGTCCTTGGCTAGCTTGCGATAAGCCTTCTTGAGGTCGGCAGCAGGGACATCCTTGGCAACGCCAAGGATCTTGTAAAAGTCCTTTTCAAGCCAGTCTTGTGAAGCCATTAGCTAACCCCTACTCGCTGGGTACGAACACAGCCACCTTGGCTGGGCGCAGCATGCGCTCACCAATTCGGTAGCCCTTTTCAACAACATCGGCAATGGTGGCCTCAGTTACATCTGCATTCGGAGTCTGGACCAGTGCATCATGGTGCTCAGGGTCAAACTTCTCACCCTTTTCACCAAATGCCACAACGCCCAACTTTTCGGCACCGCTGCGAAGCTTCTGGGCAACCGCAGCCATAGGCGAAGCCTCGGCTATTTCACCGTGAGCCTCGGCGCGGGTGATGTCATCCAGTGCTGGCAGAAATGCCTTCACTGTCTCGGCAACCGCATACTGACGCTCTTGGCCTCGGTCGCGCTCCACTCTGGCTTTGTAGTTCACAAACTCAGCTTGAAGCCGCTGCATGTCCTGAAAGATCTCCAGCTCGCGGTCAATCGCATCGGTCGGAGACACCGATTCGGGCGCTACTGGAGCGCCCTCCTCGGTCATCTCTTCTGACAGATTGCCCTCGTGGTGCTGAGGATCAGGCTGCTGGGTTTCTTCAGACATTACTTCTTGTCCTTGTCGTCCTCTTCGTCCACTACCTCGGCGTCAACGACGTCCTCGGTGCTGGCCTCAGGGGCTGCTTCGCCTTCGGCAGGCTGTGAGGCGTAGATTGCCTCGCCCAACTTGCCCTGGGACTCGACTAGCTTCTCGAACGCGGTCTTCACTGCGTCGATGTCTTCGCCTGCAAGGGCTGCCTTTAGAGCATCGACATCGGCCTGAACATCAGCCTTTACTTCCTCAGGAAGCTTCTCGTCGTTGTCCTTGATCAGCTTCTCGGTTGAGTAGGCAAGCTGCTCAGCCTGGTTGCGGGTCTCGGCCTCTTCGCGACGCTTCTTGTC
>CAZQHT010000071.1:0-4759 GCA_964593635.1 uncultured Aquiluna sp. | reverse complement strand
AGGGGTGCAAAAAGACCTAATCAAAGTTCATCCAGATGTTCAAAAGGCCCTGAACCAGGGCCGTGCTGTAGTGGCCCTCGAGTCGACAATCATTTCTCACGGATTGCCAAGACCCCGTAACCATGAGGCCGCGCTCGAGTTCGAGCAGATCCTCCGTGACAAGGGAGTGGTTCCAGCAACCATTGCGGTCATCAATGGTGTGGCAAACATAGGACTCGACAGCGAAGCTCTCGATGTAATTGCCAACCAGGACATTGCAAAAGCTTCGGTCCGAGACCTGCCCATCTTGGCCGCAAAGGGCATCTCGGGAGCAACCACGGTTGCTGCCACCGCACACCTCGCAGCACTTGCTGGAATCAGGGTCTTTGCCACCGGTGGCCTCGGCGGAGTTCACCGCGGAGCGAATGAAACCTTTGACGAATCAGCAGACCTGAGCGTCTTGGCCAACACCCCAATCACGGTTGTCTCAGCCGGAGTGAAGAGCGTTCTCGATATCGCTGCCACACTCGAGCGGCTCGAGTCACTGAGCGTTCCAGTCATCGGGTATGGAACCAAGATCTTCCCAAGCTTCTGGTTGCGTGAGTCTGAATTCACTCTTGACTGGAGCGTCGATTCAGCCGCAGAGATTGCAGCAGTCATGGCAGCCCAAGACCTAGTTGGCGAGGGCGGCGGAATCGTGGTTGCGAACCCAATTCCAGCCGACAAGGCCTGGGACAAGCAAGAGCACGACCGAGTTCTTGCAAAGGCTTTTGCCGCTGCTGAGGCAGCAGGAGTTAGGGGCAAGGCTGTTACCCCATTCCTACTCCTATACATAGTGCAGGAATCTGGTGGTCGCTCACTTGAGGTGAACCTTGACCTTGCGAGAAACAACGTTTCAGTTGCGGCAGATATTGCCCTTGCCTGGTCAGCACTAGAGCTCGACTAATGCCAAGGGTGGTTGTGGTCGGCGATGTCATCGATGACATCTTGGTGAAGCCAAAGACTGCAATCCGCCCTGACACTGACACCCAAGCAGAGATCAAACTGAACCCTGGAGGGTCCGCTGCGAACTTTGCCTGCTGGTTAGCCAGCCAGGGGATTGCGGTTGATTTTGTTGGAAGAGTCAATCACAAAGATGTTGCCCGACACTCTCTAGACCTAGAGAGCTTCGGCGTAAACCCAATGCTGCAGGCAGATCCCAAACTGGCCACCGGTTCGATCGTGGTCTTGGTCGAGGGCGAACAGCGCAGCTTTCTCACCGACCGCGGTGCGAACAAGAACCTGGATGTCTCAGAGATTGAAGACTTTAGCGATGCGCTTTACCTCTCCGGCTACAGCCTCTTCGGAGCAATGCCGGCGAAGGACTTCAAGGCCCTGATTCGAAGAGCCAAGGCTCAGGGAGCAATGGTGGTTTGTGACCCTGGAAGCGCAGGCTTTATTGCCGACTATGGAGTGGTGAAATTCTTTGAGGCAACCAAGGGTGTTGACCTCTTTACCCCATCGCTTGAAGAGGGCAGAGTGCTAACCGGAGAGCTTGATCCGAGACTGATCGCATTCAACCTCTTGGAGCGCTACCCGATGGTTGCGCTCACCCTTGGCAAAGAGGGAATCCTGGTTGCCCACAAAAATGAAGCCACGCTAATCCCTGCCAAAAAGGTAAAGGTGGTTGATTCAACCGGAGCCGGAGATGCCACGACAGCAAGTCTGGTTGCGGATTTGGTCAACGGAGTTGACTTTGATCAAGCTGCCAAGAACGCCGTGATTGCCGGAGCGAATGCCGTCACCCGATCAGGCGGCAGACCTTAGTTAGTGACCCTTTGGGTGCCACACAGTTTTGACTTCCATCAAGTCGGTGATGTGAGCAAAGCTGCCCTTTGAACCGGTTCTTCCGTAGCTACCCTTTCGGATAACTCGCTTGATGGTTTCGGCTGCTGCAATCTCTAGCTCGACTGGGCTTGAAGCACCTTCGAGGTCAACCGCATTCACGTCCTGGTGTGAGGCAAGCCATGGACCAATCTCACTCTCGAGACCCGTCAACACATTCACCACACCGCCTGGCAGATCGCTGGTGGCTAGCACCTCGGTGAGGGTGATTGCACTCAGCGGCAACTTGCTGGCTGCAACAACAACGATGGTGTTGCCCGACACAATCGCCGGTGCAATTGTGTTCACAAGTCCAACCAGCGAAGAGTCTTGAGGAGCGAGTGCTGCAACCACTCCGGTCGGCTGGTTGGTTGAGATGTTGAAGAAAGGCCCTGCAACCGGGTTCATGTTTCCCGCGACAGCATCGATCTTGTCGGACCAGCCGGCGTGCCAAACCCAGGAGTCGATAGCTGCATCAACCTCGGCATTGGCCTTCGAGGTGCTGACGCCGGTCATGGCCTTTAGCTCTGCAACGAACTGGTCCCTGCGGCCCTCAAGCATCTCGGCTACGCGGTAGAGAATCTGCCCACGGTTGTATGCGCTGGCAGATGCCCAACCAGCTTGCGCTGCACGAGCTGCAACAACTGCGTCCCTGGCATCTTTGCGAGAAGCGAGTGCCACATTTGCCAAAAACTCACCGGAGTGATCCTTCAGCTCATAGGTGCGGCCGGACTCACTGCGTGGGAACTTGCCGCCGATAAACAGCTTGTAGGTTTTGCGAACATCGAGACGCATTAGTTACCTCCCTTGAGGTAGGCGAGTAGGCCGTGGCGGCCACCCTCGCGGCCGTAGCCAGATTCCTTGAAACCACCAAATGGGCTGGTTGGGTCAAACTGATTGAAGGTGTTAGCCCAGACGACTCCAGCGTTGAGCTGGTCGGCAAGCTTGAGAATCCTGGAACCCTTCTCGGTCCAGATCCCAGCGCTGAGGCCATATGGAGTGTTGTTGGCCTTGGCAACAGCCTCAGCTGGAGTCCGGAAAGTCATCACGCTCAAAACTGGCCCAAAGATCTCTTCACGGGCAACGGTGTTGGCTGGGCCAACTCCGGTGATGATGGTTGGGCGGAACCAGAAACCATTCTTTGGTAGCGCGCAGGCTGGAGACCAGACTTCGCCACCCTCCTTGGCTCCCTGCTTCACAAGTGCAGTTATTCGATCTAGTTGGGCCTTCGAGTTGATGGCACCGATGTCGGTGTTCTTGTCCATCGGGTCGCCCAGACGAAGGCTTTCCATGCGGCGCTTGAGCTTCTTTAGAAGTTCATCCTGGATGGACTCCTGAACCAAAAGCCTTGAGCCTGCGCAGCAGACGTGACCCTGGTTGAAGAAGATGCCGTTGATGATGCCCTCAACCGCTTGATCAAGTGGTGCATCATCGAAGACGATGTTGGCGGCCTTGCCACCAAGTTCCAGAGTTACCTTCTTATTGGTGCCGGCAACAGCCTTCGCGATGATTCGACCAACCTCGGTCGAACCGGTGAAGGCAACCTTGTCCACGCCTGGGTGATTTACCAATGCTGCTCCGGTGTCGCCATAACCGGTCACGATGTTCACAACACCGGCTGGTAGCTCGGCCTGCTCGCAGATCTCGGCAAACATCAAAGCTGTCAGAGGTGTTGATTCTGCAGGCTTGAGAACAACAGTGTTGCCAGCGGCTAGAGCGGGAGCAATTTTCCAGGCCAGCATCATGAGCGGGAAGTTCCAAGGAACAATCTGTGCTGCGACTCCCAACGCCTTGGGGTTTGCGCCAAGCCCTGCGTAGTCGAGCTTGTCGGCCCAGCCTGCGTAGTAGAAGAACCAGGATGCAACTAGTGGCAGGTCAGCATCGCGGGTTTCCTTGATCGGCTTTCCATTATTCAAAGTTTCTGCAACAGCTAGTTCGCGAGAGCGCTCCTGGATGATGCGAGCGATTCGGTAGAGGTACTTGCCGCGCTCTGACCCAGGCAGCTTGCTCCAAACCTTTTCATATGCATTTCTTGCAGCCTTCACTGCAGCATCGACATCCTTCTCGGTGCCGTGAGAGATCTCAGCCAGCACCTCTTCGGTTGCTGGGTTGATGGTCTTGTAGGTGTTGGAGGGCTTAGTGAACTTGCCGTTGATGAAGTGGCCGTAGGAAGCCCGGAACTTCACAATGCCCTTGGATTCGGGGGCTGGTGCGTACTCGAACATTGTCATCCTTTAGTCCACCGTCACATAGTCAGGGCCGGAGTAGTTGCCGGTCTTTAGCTTCTGGCGCTGCATCAAAACATCGTTTAGCAAACTCGATGCACCGAATCTAAATAGGTCTGGGTTTAGCCACTCTTCACCAGCAGTCTCTTTCACAACCACCAGATACTTGATCGCATCTTTTGCAGTCCTGATGCCACCGGCTGGCTTCACTCCGATGTATTCACCGGTCTGGTCATGCCAGTCTTTGACCGCCTGCAACATCAACATGGTGATTGGAATGGTTGCGTTGACAGTTACTTTGCCGGTTGAGGTCTTGATGAAATCTCCACCTGCAAGCATTGCCAAATAGCTAGCTCTGCGGATGTTGTCATAGGTCTGAAGCTCACCGGTTTCCAAGATCACCTTGAGGTGAGCGTAGGAGCCATCGCTGCGCTTGCATGCCTCTTTCACGGCAACAATCTGCTTGTAGACCTCTAGGTAGTTGCCGGATAGAAATGCTCCGCGGTCAATCACCATGTCGATCTCATCGGCACCAGCGCGAACCGCGTCCTTGGTGTCCTCAAGCTTGACCTTCACACTCGCACGACCCGATGGGAAGGCAGTGGCAACGGCCGCGACATAAATGCCGCTGTCGCCCAGTGCAGCTTTAGCGTGCTTGACCATGTCGCCGTAAACACAGATTGCGGCAGGGC
>CAZQHT010000070.1:3399-4850 GCA_964593635.1 uncultured Aquiluna sp. | reverse complement strand
TTTGCTCTAGTTTCTGGCCTGCTAGCCCTGATAGCCCACTCCATCTTTGAGCCAGCAGCAGTCATTGAGCCCTCCGACTGGCTAATGCTCATTGTCATGGGGCTGGGGCCGCTGGGAGGAGCCTTCTATCTCTGGGACTATGCGCTCAAAAGCGGTAAGGCTCAGCGCATTGGCCTGATCTCGTTCGCCACTCCCCTGCTGTCCACGCTCTTCCTGCTACTTGCCACGGGCCAAATCCCCACGCCTTTACTATTGGTCTCTGCCGCACTCATCGTTGGTGCTGCCTATGTTGGAAGAGGTGACTAGTTGAGCTTTAGAAAGCGCGACCTGGCACTTCCTGTCTATGTTCCATCCTTTTTGCTCTCAGCAGCCGAGGGGGCATTGCTCCCGATCTTGCCGGTTTCTGCCACCAACTATGGTGTGGGCCTGGCGGAAGCCTCCATCGTTGCCGGAGTGATGCTAGTAACAGCAATGCTGTTTGAGATTCCCGCCAGCTGGATAACAACCAAAATCGGCGAGCGCCGAGCGATGCTGCTTGCAACAACTAGCGCAGCACTTTTATTGGGCTTTGCATTTCTAAACCTCGGCTACTGGGCGTTGCTTTTGGCAGCCGCCGGCTTTGGTGCTAGCCACACCCTCTTCGGTCTAGCCCGGCACTCACTACTTACGCACCTGACTTCAGGCCCGAAGCGACCAACGGCCATGGCACTGCTGGGTGGCATGTTCAGGGGTGGTTGGGCCTTTGGTCCAATCGTCTCCGGTGCGATCATCCTGGCCTTTGGATTGCAGGCCGGCTACCTATCCGCCATTGTGATGGCGGTTCTGGCGGGTGTCTCGGTTTTGATGGTCAAGGCAGAGAAGCTAAAGAGCACCCCATCTGGTCAGCAGGGCAACATCTGGACAGTTGCAAAGCGTGAAGCTCCAAAGCTCCTCACGCTGGGCATTGCCTCCGGCATCATCTCTGGAGCAAGAACCATTCGACTCATTGGGCTTCCGCTTTTGGCGGTAGCACTTGGCATCGATGCCGCCACCAGCTCACTGATCTTTGGCATCACCGGACTGATTGACTTTGCGCTGTTCTACCTGTCAGGCCTCATCATGGCTCGCTATGGAAAGTTCTGGTCCTCAGTCCCCACACTTCTAATGCTTGGGGTTGCCTACCTCTTTAGCTTCTGGGTAACAGATCTGATGACGTTCTGGATTCTGGCTGCCGTCACGGCTCTGGCTAACGCAATCTCAGCGGGCATAAACATGGTGCTTGGTGCGGATATGGCACCCGATGGCGCCAGAAGCGAATTCCTGGCATCCTTCAGGCTTCTGACTTCAGGCGGTAGCGCGGTTGCACCGATTGTGATTGCAAGCCTCACAGCATTGTTTAGCCTTCCGGCAGCTCTAGCCATAACCGGTCTGGGCAACTTTGTTGGGGCCTACCTGTTTTGGAAGTACCTTCC
>CAZQHT010000070.1:0-3299 GCA_964593635.1 uncultured Aquiluna sp. | reverse complement strand
GTGTAGCGAGAGATTTGTTTTCCCCAGCTGGCCTCAAGCGGAACTAGCTGTCTCTTTATCTCCCCCGGCAACTGGCTCGGGTCAGTGATGGACAAAATCGTCCCCCGCAGGGCATGCCTCGCAATCGATTCGGCAGCCAGCTGATTACTGAGCTGTTCGAAAAGGATGAGCATTGGCGCTACTGGAATGAGCAGGAGCGTTAGCCAGATCACCAGCTCAAGAGGCGTCGAGCCCTCAGAGCCTTTCAGTTGCGGCCGCAACGCTTAGCCTCCCGAGATTGAAGTCCCCAAGCAGGCCAAACCCAGGCAGTGAGTAATTCACCACCACGTGTGAAAGTTGGCCATCGCTGCCCTGACTCACCTTCACACTCGCCAACTCTGGGATCGACATGTCGATCCGCTTGAGGAGGTAATCGTGTTGATTCTCAGAACCAAAGCGGGCCGAATTGCTCGCTGCATCGATGGCAGCATCTCGCATGACCAGGCTGTAGTAGCCAGACATCGCTAGCGCCAAAACGCTCAGGGTGAGGAGGGTGGCGAGGGCAATGTTCATCACCCCCGCCACCACCGCGCTACCGCTGTCGTTCAAAATGACACGACTCTTGTCATGGCCTGCTCGAACACTCCCTCCAGCGCAGGTCCTGCAAAGGCCCAGATAACCACCACGAGGCCGGCGGTCATAAGTGTTATCAGTACCCAGCCAGGCACATCGCCCTGGTCGTTTTGTAGGTCGATCTTTGTCATTTGTTTCCTTTCATAATTGCTCGGCGAGCACCAACATCGAGGGGAAGATTGCAAACAGAACGGTCACCGGGAGAATCAGAAAGATCACTGGCACAAGCATCTTGGTTTCGTTGCTGCCAGCCTGCTTGAGTAGCTGGCGGTGAAGCAGTGCTCTGGCCGCACCGGCGTGGGCAATCACCTGAGTAGAGACCGGAGCACCCCGAACAATTGCGACCGAGAGCTTCTCGCAAAGCTCAACGAGTTGCTGGTTTGGGACTTGTTTTCCCAACCGGTCTAGCTCATGAACCAGATCTGCACCCAGCTCTAGGTCGTCATTGATTTGCGAGAAAGCTTTGGCCACCAAGCCCGATGACCTGGGAGCCAGCCAGCCGAGTGCCACATTTACAGGTAGGCCATTGCCGAGCAGCAGACCAAGCGCTTGAGCAAAATCGGGGAGTTCGTAATCAACTTGCTTGCGATCCGCTCCGCTTGAAAACAGCTTCCCAAGGATTCTTTGCAGATCCAGGGCCTGCTTCTTGGGGCTTGGGAGGTGAAGCGTGAGAATGCGCGAACTAAGTGCCATGGAAAATCCTCCCTGGCAGAGTGAGTGAGCCGAGCTTGTTCACCAAGGTGTAGGCGACGATCGAGAGCGCTAAGCCAAAGAGCAAAACCAAGGCACCTAGCTCGGAAGCAAAGGCCGCTTTGTTCTGGGGTAGTTGAATCAGCACCAGAGCGATGAGCCAAGGTGCCGCCAATGCAATCTTTGCGCTGCCCGATACCCAGCCTTGTTTTGCCAACACCTGTCCAAGCAGCGCTTGCTCTTCTCGCAGTTCCTTAGCTGCCTGCTCCCAGGTTTGCGACATGCCGTGCCCACCAAGCTCTGAGGAAAGCTCCACCAGAAGAGCAAGGAAGTCGGCATGACGAGACCCGATGGATTGCTTGAACTCCTGCAGGGCGTGCTGAATGTCTTTGCCAAGACCTAGGTCTCTACCCAGTTGCCCAAAGTTTTGGCGCAGCCTCTCTGGACCTGACTCAGCTAAGTACTCAAGTTGTTCGCTCAGTGGAATACCACTCAGGGCAGCATTCTGGAAGGAATCAAACACTTGGGGCCAAAGTCGATCGAACGCGGCTTGCCTGCTGCTACCGCGAACCCGGATCACTTCTATGCCTGCCGCCAGAAACAGAACTGACAAGCAGAGTGCCAGCCCTGGGACCGAAGTTATGCCCCAGATGATGACTGCAAAGATCAGTGTGCTGCCTGCAAGCATTGCGGTCGCCTCTTTGAACTTGGCTCCGTAGCCGGCAGACTCCAGTAGCTCACGATAGAACCGCATCGGTGACCTCCAAAATCTCGGCCACGTATCGCCTGCCATCGGGGTCACGTTTGCAAAAGACGGCGTAGTCAAAAGCACCCAGAACCGTGGGCTTCAAAAATGCATCCGTGATGTTTTCGCCTGCCAGTAGTGGCAGGGTCAGTAGCTTTCGGATTGCGGCTTGAGCGGAGTTGGCATGCAGGGTGCAGAGCCCGGGGATACCCGAGTTCAGGGCCACCAACATATCTAGGGCCTCTGCTCCGCGAACCTCACCAATGATCAGCCTCGTGGGTCGCATGCGAAGCGCCTGCTTCACAAGCTCACGGAGCGAGATTTCTCCCGCTCCCTCAACTGAAGCCGGCCTGGTTTGCATGGCAACCCAATCGGGGTGATTCAGGCTGAGCTCAAAGGTGTCCTCGCACGAGACCATGCGCTCATCGGGACCGAGCTCATTTAGCAGTGCTGTCATGAGGGTGGTCTTGCCCGCCTGGGTGGCACCGGCAATCAATAGGCTCTTCTGGTTTTGCATGGCGGATCTGAGAAGGTCAAACTGGGCGGGCGTCAACACGCCCTTCTCCTCAAGCTGCGAAAGCCTGGTCAGGGACTTGCGAAACTTTCTGATGTTGATTGCCCAGTGGTCTCGAGTTACCTCGGGAATCACAACATGAAGCCGAGATCCATCGCTCAAAGATGCATCTACATAGGGAGTTACTCTGTCGATCCGCCTGCCCGAGTGCTTGAGCATTCGGTAGACCAAAGAACGGATCTGGTTTTGCGGCAGGTTGATGCGCTTCACATGATGGCCAAGGCTGTCGAAGTAGTGAACCTCATCCGGTTGGTTGATCCAGATTTCTTCGATGGACTGGTCATCTAGCAGCGGTTGCAATACGCCCAGTCCAGAGAGCTCTGTGATTACCTGAGCCTTTAGAAGCTCTTCCTGCAAAGGGGCACCGGATTGCTCTGCCAGCTCATCCAGCGCAAGGTTCGCAGCAAGCTCGGGAACTACCCGCTCAGTTCGAGCAAGTTCCCTTGAGCGCTCCAGCAACCACTGCAGATTCGACATGGCATGGAGTGTGGCAAAGACTGAGATTTACTGCCGGGGGTTTTCCACAGCCCGATTTTTATGTAAGCTATGTGGGTTATGCGGGTGTGGCGAAATTGGTATACGCACCAGATTTAGGTTCTGGCGCCGCGAGGCGTGGGGGTTCAAGTCCCTTCACCCGCACTAACAAAAGGCCCTGAGAAATCAGGGCCTTTTTCTATT
>CAZQHT010000069.1:0-5020 GCA_964593635.1 uncultured Aquiluna sp. | reverse complement strand
TGCCACTGATTGGGCTGTGGGCGGTCATTGCCGCAACCATCGGGCCAATCCAGAACGTCCTGGGCTGGACGCTCTCTGGATTGCTATGGCAAGGATATGACCCAATCACAAAGACCATTAGCGATCTGGCAGCAGATGACTCACCGGTGAAGTGGGTGCAGACCAGCTTTTTCCTGCTGGGTTCAGCGCTCACTCTTGTAGCTTCGATCAGCGCAAAAGCCCTTGCTTTTCCGGGCCGAGTCACGCTCTTTTTGGCCGGCTTGGCAAGTTTCGGATTCACATTCTTTGCCACTCCAAGCCAAGACAGTTACTCGGATGCTCATCGGATTTTCGCAAGCATCGCCTTTTTACTATTTAGCCTTTGGCCACTGCTTGCCATTCGCAAAGACAAGCGCTTCCACTGGAGCATCAGGCCGGTGGGCGCAATTGCAGCGACCGTGGTGATGGGCCTGACAACCCTTTGGTTCTTACTGACCTGGCTAGAGCCAGGGCAACCGCTGGTTGGTCTATCCGAACGAGTGATTGCCGTAATGCAAGTTTTGTGGCTCAGCTTTGTTATCTGGGCACAGTATCTGCACCAACGAAAAAAACCTCGTTTTTCCCTGGAAGGGGAAGAGCTGTTCGGATAGTCAGGAGTTTGCAGGAAAACTTCCCCCAAAGAGGTGCCTCGCCAAGGCCGGATTTTTGCTCCTATTTCTCCTAAATGTCCGCACATCGACCTAATCTGATATCAACGGGGTCCAGGAGGACAACTTGCTTAGATTCGCTCGTGCGATTTTTATTCTTGTTTTGTCGATTGCAGTAGGTGCAACCTCGAGCATGGCAGCGTACGCCGATGCCCGAGCCACTTACATCGTTATGCCAAATCAGGGCTCTTCTTCCGAGGTTAGGTCTTTGATCGCAAGCCTCGGTGAGTATCCAGAAGCCCAGCTAACGCAGGTCGATGAGATGTTCATCGTCGACCTCCTACCTGAGACCGCAGCAACCATAGCTCTGAGCCCAGCAGTGGCATTCATCGAGCAGGACACCCCAATCACCACGGCAGGGACTCAGAACCCAACTCCGTCTTGGGGGCTAGATCGAGTCGATGGTTCCATGGATGGGAGCTTTACTTTCCCAGACCAGTCAGGTGAGGGAGTAATCGCCTACATCTTCGACACTGGTGTTGCCGCAACCCACCCAGACTTGGTTGGCCGCGTTGCACAAGGTTTTGACGTGATTGGAAACAACCAGGCGAACACCGACTGTCACTACCACGGCACTCACGTGGCCGGAACTGTGGCGGGAACCCAATACGGTGTCGCAAAGAAGGCCTCGATTGTTCCCCTACGTGTTCTGAGCTGCACTGGTAGCGGAAGCACCACTGGTGTGATCAGGGCCATCAACTGGACAATCGCGAACCACCCTGCGGGGACTCCGGCGGTTGCTAACTTCAGCCTCGGTGGTTCAAGAAGCGCTGGATTCAATGCAGCAATAACTGCCTTGGTTGAGAGTGGCATCACCACCGTTGTGGCTGCGGGTAATGAGCGAACCGATGCTTGCACCAGGTCTCCTGCCTCCTCACTTGAGGCGATCACCGTTGGAGCTACCGATCAGTTTGACAATCGATCCTCATTCTCAAACTTCGGTGAGTGCGTTGACATGTTCGCCCCCGGATCTTCAATCACTTCGGCGGATGCCAGAAACTTCACCCGACCCGTGGCTCTCTCCGGAACTTCGATGGCAGCGCCCCACGTTGCAGGTGTGGCTGCTCTTGTTCTTGGGCTAAGCCCCAACGCTCTGCCGGAGCAGGTTGAAGCGGCGCTGGTCCAGCTGAGCCAGCCAGGGGTAGTAAAGAACTCATCCACTGTTCGTGGGAACAGGCTCTCTAACGTTCCTGGCGCTAGCTGGACCCCAATCCCAAACCTCTCGGGAGCTCCAACCGGTTTGGTCTCCACCGGAACAGGCAAGGGATTTGCCGACTTTGCTTGGGATGCGGTAGCAGGTGCCACGGGGTATCAGGTTGAGTTCCGAAAGGGAAGTCAAAATGCATTCACTTTGGTGAGTTCTGCCACCAACACTTTCCGTGTCGAAGGACTCTCCGGCGGTGAGTTTGCATATGTGAGAGTGCGCGCTATCGCTTCGGGTATTACCTCAAAGTTCAGCGC
This sequence comes from uncultured Aquiluna sp., assembly GCA_964593635.1. Lineage (GTDB taxonomy): Bacteria > Actinomycetota > Actinomycetes > Actinomycetales > Microbacteriaceae > Aquiluna. The sequence continues at coordinate 2,873 of CAZQHT010000069.1, read as the reverse complement.
GACCGTAGGAGCAAGGTCTTCGGTGGAGGCGCCATCCGCACCTCAAAACCTCACCCTTGACGCAACTTCCAAGTTTGGAACTGTGCTGTCTTGGGCAACACCGAGCTACCTTGGTGGCGGCTCAAGCTTGACCTACCGCGTCGAGATGAGGACGACTGGGGATTGGCGAGGAATCAACTCTGGCCCGGGCACCTCAATGTCAATCACTGACATGCGAGCTCCTCATCAATTCAGAGTCTTCGCGGTGAATGAAGCTGGAACCTCAGCGCCATCAACCGAGGTTACTTTCGACCCAGACCTAGTCTTCGCAGTTCAGACCATGTCAGCTGTTATCGAAGGTGGCAGCAGCCTCAATGTGGCTTGGATTTCGGATGCTCCACCGAGCACCAAGTTCCAGGTCACTCTAAGAAAATCTGTTGGAACACCAGATCCAGCAGTCTTCGTAGTGGAGGGTAACCAGCACCGCTTTACAGGCCTTGTGAGAATGACTCAGTATCGAGTCAGCGTGGTCCCAGTTGGAACCATCAGGGGACTTGAGTCCAGAGTAGATTTCGCTACTGCAGCGGTTGTACCCGGGGCACCTAGGCTCAGCTCAAATGCTCGCCAAGCTGCGGGTTGGATGCTGAACTTCACGGCGCCATCAGATAACGGTGGCGTCCCAATCAGCTCTTATCGCCTCGAGCAGTTTGTGGGGGGCAGCTGGTCTAGCGCTCAGACCAGTTCATCCACGACCTTCATGGTTCCTATCCCCGCACGCGGAACATTCGCAGACTTTAGGTTGGTGGCCACCAATGCAATTGGTGATTCGCTTCCAAGCTCAATGATCAGAATTTCCACTCCAGCAGCGATTGCCAGCTCTCCGCAAAGCTTCTCTGCAGAGTTACAGGCTGACGGCAGGGTTTTGCTCAGCTGGGCAGCTCCGGCCGATGACGGTGGTGCGGCAATCTCGTCATACCGGGTAGACATGCTCCGAAATGGAGTGTGGTCGCTCGCAATGACTCAGCGCAACACAACATCGTCTGCCTTGGTTCTTCCCAAGGGCACCACGATCAGCTATCGCGTCTCAGCGGTTAACTCCGCAGGCATTTCTGCCCCTGCGGTAAGCGCTGAGCTGTTCCGGGACGCTACCGCCCCAAGTGCTGTTCCTAACCTCATGGTCTCGCTGCTAAACGGTGTGGTCAGGCTCAGTTGGGGTGCACCTAGCGACGACGGTGGCAGCGCACTCTCCGGTTACCGAGTCGAGCGAAAGCTAGCCTCGGGTTGGGCCGTGTTGGTCGAGAGCCAGGGAACGACTAGCTACTCGATGCCGGCTGGAGCTCCTGGTGAAGCAATGATCTTCAGGGTTCTGGCAATGAATGCCGTTGGAACATCAATTCCTAGCGCCGAGCGCGGGCTGAATATTCCGTTCCTGCAGGCTAGTTCGCCGCAAAACTTCACAGCCTTCCCTGAGTCTGGGCGTATTCGCCTCAACTGGGAAGCTCCAACCTTCCTTGGGGGCAGCACGGTCAGTCGATATGTGCTGTCAGTGTCTCAAGATGGCGGTCCCTTCCGTGTCATGGCGACCTATCGCCCAACCGATCTGACTGCGCTCTACACCGGCGGCACTCCTGGAAAGACCTCAGTAGTGAGATTGCATGCTGAAACCATCGGTGCAGGCGCGAGCCTTCCAACGGACAATGTTTCAGTTGCATTGCCTGCAACGGCTCCAGCTGATCCTCAGAGCATTAATGGCCAGATGAGACCAGGTGTCGGACTTCAGTTGAACTGGCTTGTTCCGCTGAGTGATGGTGGGGCTCCAATTCTGGAGTACCGCGTTGAGCTATCCACCCCACAGGGCTGGGTGGTCTTAACCCGGACAACTGAGACCTCATTCTTGGCACCGCTGGGGACTCCAGGCTCTTCGATGCTTCACAGGGTGGTTGCTGTCAACGAGGTTGGAAGCTCACCAGGTACTCGCAACTTCTTGTCAAGGATGGGTACCGTTCCAGCTACAGCACCAACTTCGCTAAGTGCTTCACTCTCCGGAAACACGGTCGTGTTGAGCTGGGGTGTTCCCGAGATCATGGGAGGCCAGTTCTCCATGTACGAGATTCAGCGCCTTGATGCTGGAGTATTCAAGCGCCTTTCTTCAACCAGGTCGCTTGTCTTTAGCCTTGCCGCCCCTGGACCGGGGCAGTCCGCCACTTATCGAGTAGCGGCCATAACCAATGCCGGCACTGGGGCATTCGGCACCGTTGAGGTTTCCACACCAAAGACTGTCCCGGGTTCACCTTCGCTGTCTTCGGTTCGCTCCTTTGGGGCAACCAATACATTCACCTGGAGGACCTCCAGCACCGGTGGAGGCACGCTTGATAAGGCAGTGCTCTACCGTGAGCAAGCCGGGACCTGGGTATTCGTAGCTGAAGCAGCAGCAGCGGCCGGAACGCTCACGGTTCCAAACGAGCTGTTTGGTGAGACCCATCGTTACGCGTTGCGATTGACAAATGAGATTGGCGAATCAGCCAACTCATCCGTTGTGAGCCTGCGCCACGGAATTGTTGCCACGGCACCTCCTACCGGCCTGTCCGCTACCGCACAGGGCTCACGCGTTCTGTTGAGCTGGGCCAATCCTGTCTTCATTGGTGGTTCAACCCCTTCCTTCCTTGAGATTGAGTCAAGTGCAGATGGCGTGAAGTGGGTTCGGATCTCCTCCATTCGAGTTTCGACATCTGCGCTAATCAACATGCCAGCAAAGGGTAAGAGCCTCAGCTATCGCGTGGTTATGGTGAACGGGGCAGGAAAATCCGCACCATCCAACACTGTTGAGTACGCAAATCCTTTGACCGCTCCGGTTGGAGTTATTGGTGTGACTGCTAGAAAGGTGGCCGTGGATA
>CAZQHT010000068.1:0-5025 GCA_964593635.1 uncultured Aquiluna sp. | reverse complement strand
CAACCACTAGTGGCGACAGTGTCACTCCAGCGTTTCCAGAGGTCGGCTGAGAGACCACTCGCACTGCAGTGGCGACACCATGTGTGAGCGAAATGCTCTGGCTAACACTCGCAACATCTGAGCTGCTGGCACCCTCAATTGCATAGCTGATTGTGTAGCTGCCGACCGTTCCAGAAATTGACAAAGCAGTGAAGGTTGCTGCTGCAGTAGTGGTGTTCAGGGCAACAGTCGTTCCAGAGGTCGAGGCTGCTGGGGTTATCGTGGCAAGCACGTTGTGGGCGATGCCGGTCACTTCGTTATTCGAGCTATCTCTCAACTTCAACACCGGCTGAGTTGTGAGTGCAATGCCGCTTGCAGCGCCATCCGCTTGAGTCTCAAGGGTTAGCTTGGTGGCGTTTCCGAAGCTCAAGGTAATGACCTTATTGTTTGCCAGAGTGCCTGGCTGAGTGATCTTGGATGTCAGCGTGAAGCTTCCAGCCGTTCCTTCCAGAGCAATGCCGGAGAAGGTTGCAATTCCACCCGAGGCTGAGATAGCGCTAATTCCAGTAATGGTTCCTGGGCTCACAATCAACTCAACGGTTTGGTCCGACTGAGGGCCACCTGTGACCAGGTTGCCATCAGCGTCCAGAATCCTCACTACCGGCTGAGTCTCAAGAAGCTGAGCGTTCTTTGCAGTTGCAGAAACTGTTAGCTCTACTGAGGCAGCCACTCCATGATCCAGGCTGACTGTGACGCTCACAGAAGTTACCGCCGAGGAGGAGAACACAAGTTCATGGGTTCCAACGGTTCCCGAAACTGTCAGTGCGTCAAATGTCGCAACACCATTTGAAGCAGGCACTTCGGTAGTTCCCGTTAGCACTGCAGAGGTCAGAGATGCCTCGACCTGCTTGGTTGAGTCGGCAACCAGGTTGCCTGAGGCGTCCAAAATCTGAACCAAAATCTGAGGCAGAGTCTGGCGGTTGGTGGCGGTTTGAATAGTGCTGCTGACACTCAGCTGGCTGGGCAAGCCGAATGTGAGTGCGATTGGCTGCTCAATCACCTGGATAGAACCGCCGCCAGCACTGGTGACTCGGTAGGAGATGCTGTAGTCACCGACTAGACCTGAGATTGAGCTACCGACAAATGTTGCGATTCCAGTGCCGATGTTTGCAGTTGCAGTGGAAGGCGAAATCGTCACCCCAGCAGAAACGCTTGCGCTAAACGAATAGGCAACACCTGTGACGATGTTTCCAAAAGCGTCGGCAACAGAAACTTGAGGTTGGGTGGTGAAAGCAACCTGGCTGGCTGCTCCAGCAGCTGCGGTGTTCAAAAGAACCTGAGTTGCATCGCCTGGGGTCAAAGTAATGACTGTGCCACTTGAGGTAACAGTTGTGCTCACATTTGCAAGTGCTGTGAAGGTAACGCTGAATGAGACTGTGATGGTGTCACTGACAGAGCCAGAGACAATCAGGTTGCTGAAGGTTGCAATACCTGCATCGTTGGCGCGAACCTCACCACCTGACACCAGGGTTGCAGTGGTGCCAGAAATGGAGGCAGAGACAGAGATGTTTTTGTGGTCGCCAGCGGTAATCGCATTACCAAATGCGTCCTTGACGATGATTGTGAAGCCGAGGCCGGCCTTTCCTGCCTGAGCAGAGGTTGTGCCCGCGATTACCTGAAGCTCGCCTGGCTCACCAGCCATGACGGTGTAGTTGGCTGAGCGAACTTGCAGAGTCGTTGTGGGCGAGATCTCAACGCTGAGAGTGAAGGCGTAAACACCGATGTTGTTTAGAACCCTAAGGTTCGTGAAGCTAATGTTTCCACCGACTCGGCCGCTAGTGGTTAGACCGGTTACAGTTCCGGAACCGGAGGCAACCGTTGCAGATGCTGTGTATTGGTAGGCAAGTCGGTTATTGCCATCCAGTACATTCTGATAAGCATCTTTCAAAACCACCTGTGGCGGCGGGTTGAAAGCTACTGCCAGGAATTCGTTGGCCTCTTCGACAGATGGGCTGTTGGTGAGAGAGGCAGCGACACCAACGCCAAAAACTGGGATGACTCCGTCCAGCACAGCTGGGGAATAGGAAACTGAGGAACCATAGGACACCGAGCTGGATGCGGAAATTGCCACGGTTCCAGAAACTGAGTTCAGGCCTGGGAGGTTGACTCCGCCCCCAGCATCAATTGCCAGGTTTGGAGCAGTCAGAATCGCACCGCTCAACGCAGTAACAGAACCAGGGGTGGAGATTCGGAAGGAGTCGATGTTGCTTGAGCTCAACGAGACATTGCCTCCGACAAAGACCTGCCCGGTGTTGGAATTACCGACCTGCAATACATCTGTTCTAGCTGCATTCAACGTGAAGGTGGGAACTGCAAGGGCAGGAGATGCGGTCGTGGCGGCGAGGAGGATGTTTCGACCGGCCGTATTCGTTGCGATTGTGACCCGACCGTTATTGGTTGCGTTGTAGGTCTGGTTGTAGCTAGATCCATCCAGCGTGTCGGCAAAGATGCGAATCTCTGCGGAAGCGCCGCCGGCAGTGAGCGTTGCGTATGGCTTTACGGTGCCTCCACGCAGGGTGATGTTGCCGGATACCGAAATCTCAACGCGGGAGGTTACGGTTGCAACCCCAGCACTACCGATCGTGACATTGCCCGATGACTGAGCAAAGAAGACGTTTGTCCACTCCAAATTGGTGTTAGTTGAAGCACTTGATGCCCGGTCGATGAAGATGTTTGGGGAGGCCAAGTCTCCGCGATCCGCTGTAGTGCCAGTCACGTCGGTGAATCCGTCGGCGCGAATTGTCAATGTGTCGCCGGCGAAGATGTCGGAGTAGGCGAGGCTGACTTCGTTGCCGCTGCGGCCAGTAATGGTGACCGATCCGGATGTGGTGATATCCATACCACCGCCTGAATTCCAGTGATCGATGTCTTTCCTGTTGACAGTGGAAGACTTTGCGGTAATTGCGATGTCGCCTGCGTTAGATGAGATTGCAACCAAAGGGTACGCCACAAGACCAGCCACGGTGTTCGAAGAACCCGTGTAGTTCGATGTATCGGCATCGATGGTGATATCACCGGTGGTGGTGCGAATCGGTCCACCTACCCATGCGGACCACTTGCCTCCACTGGACGTGTCCCCCGCTGGATAAGTAGAGACAATCGAAATGTCTCCGGTTGTAGCCTCTATTAGTGCCCCAGAACCAATAACTAAGCCCCTGCTGTCAAACGAACCAGAGCCTGAGCCAACACTCGCCCGAATTCGAATCTCTCCCGTGGTGGAAACAATATCTCCGGCGAAGTTGATGCCCACTCCGTTCGCAAGGGAGTTTTGCGGTCGAGCAAATCCAGTCGGGTAACCATCAGCATCCGTGGTTGACCCGCCACCCAATATGACATCGCCCCCCGTTGAGCTGAAGACTGCCCCATCTTCAACCAGAATTCGGCCGCCGGCAGTGGTGTCGTTGTCAGCATTTGCCCAAACCACAATTGGTCCAGCCTTCGTGGTTACATCTCCGCTCGCGCTGATCACAATGTCACCCTTTGACTTCAGCGTGATCTTTGCTGACGTAGAGGTCGAAACCTGAGGCGCCTGAAGATTGATGGTCCCACCTTCGACGGTGATTGGACCGCTGATAGTAAAGGCCTTGTTTACCAGCCAGGTTCCAGTCTCGGTTTGTCTGCCGAGAGTTAGTGCCGACAGTCCGTGGTGTGCAGTCACCTCACCCAAACTTGTTGGAACAGTCACAAAAGCGCTCGCGCTTGACTGCACTGTCACCCTTGCCGATCCTGTCCAAGTGGTGGAGTTGAACAGAGGGGTGTCATCCTGGATCAACAGATCTCGTCCCGCTTGGAGGGTTGTCGTTGCTGTCCAAACTCTGGATGAGCCCTTGCCGACCAGTGAGACTCCACCGTTTGTCGAACGAATTGTTGACCTGTTAGAACCGTCATACCAAATTTGCAAGTCATGCGAATCGGCGGCACTTGAATTTACCTCACCTGAGATAGTTATATCTCCATCGATAGTCGTGATGGTTGCGGGCCAGAGGAAAACCCCACGCTTTTCATCCTTGTTGCCTGTTACAGCTCTTCCATCACCGATTAGCTCAATGTCGCCGGTTGTGGTCGTGATTGTCGCTCCATAGGTGAGGATTCCAGAGTGCTCCTCGTCGATAGCTCCACCAATTGGCTGATCGGCCAGACGACCGTAGATGCGAATGTTTCCAGAGGTGGCGGTAATCTGAGCATTTGAAAGGTACGCACCAACCGCATCATCGGGGTCGTTGTCAGGACCCTGGGAACCTCTAATTGTTATGTTGCCAGCTCCAGAATCAATTGTTGAGCTGAGGTCGACCGAAACTCCTAGGTACTGCGTTGCCTCCGAAGTTCCAATCGCGTAACTGGTGAATGGGTTCGATCCGCCCGAAATCAGAACATCACCGCCGTTGCTTCTGAAGTTGGATGCGTTGATCAGAACGCCACCCTCAACAGCATCGGTGGAACGTGACTGAATCCAGATGTTGCCACCTTGGGTGGTTATGTCCTCATAGAGGCGCAGGCTTTCCCGCGCAATAAGTGAAACCGTGGATCCCGCGTTGAGGTCCCCAGCGTAGCTGCCGTCACCAACAATGATGTTCCCGGAGTGAATCTTTATCTCGCCGCTCACCGACTGATTGTTACGGATGTAAAGGTCGCGATTGATGTCCCCGGCCAGCGGTGGCTTGCCAATGGTGAGGCTTCGGGGGCCGACGACACTTTGCTGGAACACCTGATAGCCATGTCCCCAAAGGTCAGCAAAGTAGTTGTTTGTGAACGGCAGGAACTTCACATCACCAGACAGTCTGTAGTTGGAGGTGTCTGCATCAAATCCAAAGTTGTCTGAGATGAAGGTGATGTTTGCACTAGAGGTCGGCACATAAGCATTGCCCGCCACACTTCCGAAGTTTCTGTTCTTTTCTGTTGTGGCAAGATCCAAAGAGGTGATCTTTGCTCCGCCATCCACAGTGATGTCCCCGGCTGCCGAAAGTAGATTGATTCTTCGCAAATAAA
>CAZQHT010000067.1:0-5035 GCA_964593635.1 uncultured Aquiluna sp. | reverse complement strand
CCAATGCCAACTGAATGTAGACAGTGGTCAGAAGTGTGAATACGTATGCCTGCAGTACTGAAACCAAAAGTTCAAAGAGAGTGAACGCGAATCCGAACACTAGTGTTCCCGCTCCGAACAACTTGAACAGCCCGTCGGAGGTGAAGAAGAAGTAGTGAGTGGCGGAGAAACAAAGCACTAGCAGCAGGTGGCCGGCAACCATGTTCATCAAAAGACGCAAAACCAGCGTTACTGGACGAAGGATAAAGGTCGACAGGAACTCGATCGGCGTAACCATGATGTAGAACACCGGTGGAACGCCCTGTGGGAAAAGCGAGTTCTTGAAAAAGCGGAAACCGTGCTTCTTCATACCCGCGTAGATGAATGTCACGTATGCAGCCATGGCCAGCACCAGCGGAACTCCAATAACGGAGGTTCCGGCAATGTTGGCGAACGGAGTGATTCCCGTGAGGTTCATGCCCAAAACCATGAAGAAAATCGTTGTCAGCAGCGGGAGGAAGCGGTCTCCATCCTTTTCGCCTAGCTGCTCGTGGGCGATGTTCTTTCGAACAAAATTCAGCGCCATCTCTCCAACCAGCTGGAATCGGCCTGGAACAACGTTCCCGGTCTTCACTGCCTGGTTGAACTTACGAGTCCAAAGCAAAAACAGAACGATCAGCAAAACCATGATGATCAAACGAATCATCATGATTCGGTTTATAGCGAATGGAGTGCCTTCAAAAAGGAATACCTCGGGGTAAAACTCCTCGATGGTAGGAGGCTTGAACGATCCATCAGGATTCGTGCCCGCAAACAGGTTCAGCACACTAAACAGTTTGGTTCTCCTGGCTCGGGCGACGAGATGTCGCGGGGCTACCTCTGAAACTTCTCAAAGTATAAAAGACCAAGCGAAGGCATAGGTCCCGAAAAGCAAAAAACTAACAGCTATTTCCCATCAATCGGCAAGCGACCTTTGAGGACCACCCAGCTGTCGATTGCAAGACCGCCCATGACCGAGGTCACGACAGCAAAGAAAAAGACCGGACCTGAAATGAAATCTGCATCCTGCAGGGCAGCCAAGACCACTGCAAACAACAAAACCTTGACCAACCAGCCACCCAGAACAAGTCCGTAGAAACCTGCCAACGGCAACTTTGAGCCGAACCATATGCTCAAAATGGTCAGAGCCGAGAACCCAAGCGCGACCAATGAGCCGATCAGCGCTGACATGACTCCAGGGGCCCCAGCTACCAAAAATCCAATACCTGAGCCAAACAGGGCGATCACTAAAACCAAAATCGCACTCAGGCCGAGGGCTTTCTTGTAGAGCGACGCGGTGCTATCTGCCATTTTTCAATGCCTTTCGGAAGTTGCGCATTCGACGGAAAACCGGCCAATACGTGTGGAGCAGGGCGAGAATCAGCCAGCTGCCAAAAATCACAAGCACTGGCCCTGCATCGAGCCAGAAGAAAAGCAGCAGGCTCGTGGATACTAGCGCTGTCCAGTGATAAAACACCCAGACTGCGCCAGCGTGCGAATGCCCGATGTCCTGGAGCTGGTGGTGAATGTGCTCTCGGTCCGCTGCAAAAGGAGATTGCCCCCTGCTGAGGCGGCGCACAACCGCAAAAAACAAGTCAAGCAAAGGCAAGATAAGAATCAAAACCGGCAGCGCCAGCGGGATCAGTGCCGGCAGCAGGTCTTGGTTTGAGACGGTCGCTGGATCAATGTTTCCGGTAACAGTGATGGCGCTAGTCGCCATAAGTAGGCCGAGCAACATGGCTCCGGAGTCGCCCATAAAGATCTTCGCTGGACGGAAGTTGTGGGGCAAAAAGCCCGCAACTATGCCAAGCACAATTGCTGAGAGAAGACCTGCGGTAGAGAAGTAGTTTGCGGGCGAGGTCTGCTGAGCCAAAAGATAGGTGTAAGCAAAAAAGGCCAGCGTTCCAATGCCTACGACTCCAGCTGCCAGTCCATCCAGTCCATCGATGAAGTTCACTGCGTTCATCACCAAGACCACGACAAACATTGTCAGAGCCAAAGAAACCCCGAAGGACCCGACAGTCAGGCCACCAATTGGAAGGGAAACGATCTGGATTCCAGAGGAGGCAAGAATCCAGGCGGCGGCCATCTGGCCACCCATTTTGGCGGTCCAGTCCAGCTCGATCAGGTCATCCAGCAGCCCAATCACAATGATCAGACCACCTGCACCCACTATTGCCCAGATTGGGCCCGGGTCCAGAAACAGGGTTTCAAACCAGCCAAAGGAACCAGCAACACCGACTCCGGCGACGAGTCCGATGAACATGGCCAAGCCACCAATTCTTGGGGTTGGGCTTTTGTGGACATCGCGCTCTCTAATGGCGGGATGAATGTTGTAGCGCTTGGCAAAGTAACGAACACCCCAGGTTGAGAAAAAGGTAACCAGTGCGGTAACCAAAGCAACCAGGAAATAGGCCCTCATTAGTCGACCTGCAGCTCCACATCTCCGATTACGGAGCGAATCCGATCCAGTGAGATTGCACCCTTGCGCAGAACTCGAATCGGCTGACCGTCTCTGACCTGCGAGAGATCCAGGATCGTAGAAGCCTCACCCTTTGCGCTGTTACCAGCATCCAGATAGACCGAAACCTTGTTCTCAAAGTAATCGGCAGCCTGCTGGGCGGTAACGGCCGCTGACTCGCCCGCTGTATTAGCGCTCGTAACAGCCAAGGGGCCAGTGTCCTCAAGCAACGCAAGAGTGATTTTGTGGTCTGGGACCCGCAGGGCAACAGTTCCTCTGGTCTCCCCCAAATCCCAGTTCAGAGTGGATTGGGCCTTCAGGACCATGGTCAATGCCCCGGGCCAGAATGCTGCTGCCAGCTGGTTTGCGATCAGCGGAAGGTCTGTTGCCAGGGCAGACATCGTCTCGACTCGAGGAATCAGAACGGTCGGCGGCAGAGCCTTCTCTAATCCTTTGGTGGTTGTCAGCAGCTCAACGCCCTTGATGTTGAATGCATCTGCAGCCAGCCCGTAAACGGTGTCGGTTGGGATGACAATAACCTCGCCGCGGTCAAGGCCTACTTTTGCCTGACGGAAACCGCTGAGCAGCTCGACATCAACCGAGCAGTCGTAGATCCTTTGCACCATTGCCTCCAACTACCAAATTGCGCTCACCGAACGAAGTCGCTCGGTCAAATCGCTGTGAGCCTGAACTTTTGAAAAGCCTTCAGCCAATAGTAATTCACACACAGCATCAGACTGCCCGTCTGCATGCTCGAGCACCAGCATTCCCCCGCGCTTTAGCAAAAGCGGTCCAAACTGAATGATTTCTCGAATTACATCCAGGCCATCTTGGCCGCCGTAAAGAGCCAGATCTGGGTCGTGCTCCCTAACTTCTTGGTCGATCGGAATCGCATCAACTGGGATGTATGGCGGGTTCGAAATCAAAAGGTCCAAAGATCCGCTGAGGTCCAGCACGTTGTCCTGAAAGTCTCCAACTCGAAGCTCCACGTCGGGGGCTAGATCTTCGATGTTCTGAGCTGTGTAGGCTGCGGCGTCCTTGGATGCCTCCACCGCGACAACCCTCGCGTTCTTGACCTCGCGAGCCAGCGAAATTGCAATGGCACCAGATCCAGATCCGATGTCCAGGGCCAGCGAAGGTGCCGGGATTTTGCTCAGGTAATCAATCCCAAGCTGGGCCACCATCTCGGTTTCTGGCCTGGGGATGAAAACCCCGGGTCCAACCTTGAGCTCAAAGTCTCGAAAACCAGCGCTGCCTGTGATGTGTTGAAGCGGGATGCGCTGCATGCGCTTTTCAAGAGCGAGCAGTAACACTTCGCGCTGAGCATCGGTGAGGCCCAGGTCAAATGTCATGCGGTTGAGCATCTCTGATCTAGAGATTCCAGCCGCATGACAAATCAGCCAGTAGGCGTCAACCTGCGGGTTTGGGACTTTGGCCTGAGTCAAAGAGTCTGTTACAAAGGCCAGAGCCTCAACAAACTTCATCACTCACCGTTTAGTGCTGCGAGTCTGGCCTCTTCGTCCATCTTGATTGCAGACTGCACGATTGGCTCCAAAGCGCCGTCCATCACCTGGTCAAGGTTGTAGGCCTTGTAGCCGGTGCGGTGATCAGCGATTCGGTTCTCTGGGAAGTTGAATGTGCGAATTCGCTCTGAGCGGTCCACCGATCGAACCTGTGACTTGCGAGCCGCTGACTGCTCGGACTGCAAGGCTTCCGCCTGAGCGGCAAGCAATCTTGCCCTGAGCACGCGCATAGCGGCTTCACGGTTTTGAAGCTGAGACTTTTCGTTCTGCATCGAAACCACAATGCCGGTGGGAAGGTGAGTGATTCGAACCGCGGAGTCTGTGGTGTTAACCGACTGTCCACCTGGGCCCGATGAGCGGAACACATCGATACGTATATCGTTCTGGGCAATCTCAAGCTCTTCTGGCTCGTCAACCTCTGGGAAGACAAGCACGCCAGCTGCGGAGGTGTGGATGCGGCCCTGAGTTTCGGTTACGGGAACGCGCTGCACGCGGTGCACGCCACCTTCGTATTTCAGGTGAGCCCAAACTCCATCAGCTGGGTCAGTGGCATTTGACTTGATTGCGATCTGAACGTCCTTGATACCGCCCAAGTCAGACTCGGTGCGGTCCAGGATTTCAGTCTTCCAGCCCTTGGCATTTGCATACTGGAAATACATCCGAAGCAAGTCAGCTGCAAACAGAGCAGACTCTGCTCCACCTTCACCCGCCTTGATTTCCATGATTACATCGCGACCGTCGTCGGGATCGCGCGGAATCAGCAGCCTGCGAAGTTTCTCCTCAGCATCCTTGAGCTTCTGCTCAAGGGCTGGGATTTCATCGGCAAACGCTTCGTCTTCCTTGGCCAACTCCTTGGCAGCAGCCAAGTCATCGGTCTGGGCAATTAGTGAAGCCTCTGCACTCATGATTGCGGAAAGCTCGGCATAGCGACGATTCAGCTTCTTTGCCAACGCTGGGTTGGTGTGAACTGCCGAGTCGCTCAGCTGCTTCTGCAACTCAGCGTGCTCGGCCTTTAGGCCTTGCAGTGAGTCGA
>CAZQHT010000066.1:0-5120 GCA_964593635.1 uncultured Aquiluna sp. | reverse complement strand
TTGCAAATGGCTCAAGCTTTAGCTTGCGAATCATGTCCAATACCGCCGAGTTGTGACCGTGAGCAGTGTCGACCACCAACATGTCAACCCCAGCCTCAATCAAGGCCATGGCTCGTTCCCAAGCATCTGGTCCAACACCAACCGCTGCACCAACTAGCAGTCGACCTGCACCATCCTTGGATGCGTTTGGGTACTTCTCGCTCTTGTCAAAGTCCTTGACGGTGATTAGCCCGCGTAGTTTGCCCTGATCGTCAACCAGCGGCAGCTTCTCGATGCGGTGCTGGGCAAGCAGTGCCATTGCCTCATCGGGGTTGATGCCAACTTTGCCGATGATTAGGGGCATTGGGGTCATTACATCTTTTACCAAGGTGGTGGTGCGCTGCACCTCTAGAACAAAGCGCATGTCGCGGTTGGTGACAATGCCGACCAGCTTGCCGTCTTCGTCGATAACCGGCAGGCCAGAAACTCGATAGTTGCCGCAAAGGTCGTCCACCTCTTGGATGGTTGCATAGGGAGTTGTAGTCACTGGGTTAGTGACCATCCCGGCCTCGGAGCGCTTCACCAAATCAACCTGGTTGGCTTGCGAGTCAATAGATAGGTTGCGGTGCAGGATCCCCAGTCCACCCTGGCGGGCCATTGAGATGGCCATTCTGGATTCGGTAACTGTGTCCATTGCGGATGAGATGAGAGGAATGCTGATCGAGATGTTTCTCGAGACCTGGGTTTGAGTACTCACTCCAGAGGGAAGCACATCAGACTGGCCGGGAAGTAGCAGCACGTCGTCGTAGGTGAGTCCAACTAGTGCAAAAGGGTCTTGGAGCTCCAAAAGCGTTTCCTCTACTTCGTTTATCGAAAGCGGGCCTGGTTCGGCCAGTCTACCTTTGGCGCACTCCTATCAAAAGTTAAAGGATTTTTTGGATTGCGGCCTTAGATTACGTTTTTGTGTAGGGGTGGGAACTTCCTTGTTATCGCTGCTAATGTTTTGGGATACCCCGAAGGGTGAACAAATGAGCGAAGTTGCTCAACGACATGGAGGACAAATGACCTTCCTCTCCGAGCGCCCGCAGGCGCTCTTGAAATTACTGCTGGTAACTTTCCTGGCCGCTCTGCTGAGCTTTGCAGGCGTAAGCGGGTCAGCTCAGGCTGACGCCGTTGGCGAAGAGTACGAGTACGGAATCTCTGGAAACGTGCGTCTTGACGGCGAGCCACTGGCCGGCGTGAAGATGTCTGTCTCAGGTGGTGGCTATGACGCCAGCACTGTTACTGGTGCTGATGGCAAGTGGTACATCGGTGTTCCAGGTGGCGAGGGCGATGAATACACCGTCACGCTAGACCAGGAGACCCTCCCCGAGGGCATCGCCGTTACCGAGGGTGACGGAACTTCCAAGGCGGTGCTTGGCAAGGCCAAGCCGCTAATTCAAAACTTCTTCATCGGAGAGGGTGAGCGCATCACCGTCTCGCTGTTTGACCAGATTGTTGCTCGACTGATCTACGGAGTGAACTTTGGTCTGATGCTGGGCCTAGCAGCGGTAGGACTATCGCTGGTCTATGGCACAACCGGACTATCAAACTTTGCCCACTCTGAGATGGTGACCTTTGGAGCTATCGCAGCGCTAGTGCTGGGAACCGCATTGCAGTTCCCAATCTGGCTAGCCATCCCGGTAGCGGTTCTGCTCTCGGGGGCAATGGGATGGGCTTTAGACGCAGGGCTCTGGAAGCCGCTTCGAAAGAAGGGGCTTGCACTTGTGCAGCTGATGATTGTCTCCATCGGTCTAGCCCTTGCTGTTCGCTACATCTTCCAGTACTTCATCGGCGGTGGCACCGAGCAGCTTCCAGGCTTTGGAGCACCGAAGATCACTCTCTTTGGTTCGGTGGCTCTTTCCCAGACCGACCTGATTTCGATGACCATCTCGATCACCGTGATCATGGTCTTCGCCTGGTGGCTACTGAAGTCCAAGACGGGTAAGGCAACCCGCGCAATTTCTGACAACCCAGATCTAGCAGCAGCCTCCGGTATCGACGTGGACAAGGTAATTCGCACCGTTTGGATCATCTCCGGAGCCTTGGCTGGTCTGGCTGGAGTGCTCTGGGCTTACTTCCGCCCCGGCATCAAGTGGGACATGGGAGCGCAGATTTTGCTCCTGATATTCGCAGCGGTAACCCTTGGTGGGCTCGGCACTGCATTCGGTGCACTGCTTGGCTCGCTGGTGGTTGGAATCCTGGTGGAGACCTCATCGCTGGTGATTCCGGCTGACCTGAAGTACGTAGGTGCTTTGGTCGTACTCATCGGTATTTTGCTCTTTAGGCCTCAGGGAATCCTGGGCAAGAAACAACGAATAGGTTAGGAGGCTGAACATGGACTGGGGATCAATTCTCAATAACACCGCAGCCGGTTTGCTGACGCCAACCACCCTGGCATTCGCACTGGCCGCACTTGGTCTAGCAATGCACTTCGGCTTTGCAGGACTGCTGAACTTCGGTATCGCCGGCTTCATGGCCGTGGGTGCCTACGGTTATGCGATCAGCGTGCTCACCTTCGGCTTGCCGTGGTGGTTGGGCATGATCATGGGTGTGGTTGCCTCGATCATCTTCGCTCTAATCCTGGGTATTCCAACCCTGCGACTACGAGGCGACTATCTAGCTATCGTGACAATTGCCGCCGCAGAAATCTTGCGCCTGTTGTTCTTGACCACCGCTTTTGAGCCGGTAACTGGAAGCGCGGATGGCCTCTTCGGCTACAACGCTGCGGGTGGATTTGCTTCTGCAAACCCATTCCCACCGGGGGAATATGGCTTTGGCCCATGGACCTACAACGAGCAAACGCTCTGGGTTTTGGTCTTTGGACTAGCCGTTCTATCGGTCGCAGTGTTCCTACTCTGGGCCCTGATGCGATCCCCTTGGGGTCGAGTCATCAAGGGCATCCGTGAGGACGAGGATGCGGTTCGCGCCCTCGGCAAGAACGTCTTCGCCTACAAGATGCAGGCACTGATTATCGGTGGAGTATTCGGAGCCCTCGGTGGCATCATCCTTGCTACCAGCTCAAACGTCTCCCCCGGAATCTATGTGACCTCACTCACCTTCTTCCTATGGACAGCACTACTGCTTGGTGGCGCAGCCACCATCTTTGGTCCGGTCCTAGGCTCAATCATCTTCTGGGTATTGCAGGCATTCCTAACGAACGTTCTGCCAGCCCTTGCAGAGTCCGGAATTCTTCCGGTCTCTGGCATCCAGGCCGCAACCCTGCGCTTTGTGCTCGTGGGTATCGGTTTGATGCTGATTGTTATCTACCGCCCGCAGGGCATCTTCGGAGACAAGAGGGAGATGACCTTTGTCAAATAATCCAACTCCAGAAAAAGCCACCAACCTACACATTGGCGTGGCAGAGCCAGGCTGCAAGAAGGTCAACCCGATTCTTGTAATCGACAACGTCAAGAAGACCTTCGGTGGTCTTACAGCCGTTGAGGTTGACCACCTTGAAATTCCAACCGGAGTCATCACGGCGCTAATCGGTCCAAACGGTGCGGGCAAGACAACCTTGTTCAACCTGCTGACCGGCTTTGACACCCCTGACACTGGAACTTGGTCCTTTGAGGGCAAGAACCTGGCCGGAGTGCCATCGTTCAAGGTTGCCCAAATGGGACAGGTTCGCACCTTCCAGCTAACCAAGGCGCTGAGCTTGCTCACCGTGTTGGAGAACATGAAGCTAGGAGCTAAGAACCAGACCGGTGAGAAGCTCATCAACGCCCTGATCCCTTCGCTTTGGCGTAAGCAGGACAAGGCCTTGGAAGAGCGCGCGATGGAGCTGCTGAAGAAGTTCAAGCTCGATGCCAAGAAGGATGACTTCGCAGCATCGCTATCTGGAGGTCAGCGCAAGCTGCTTGAGATGGCTCGCGCTCTGATGACCGACCCAACCCTGGTAATGCTCGATGAGCCAATGGCCGGTGTGAACCCTGCGCTTACCCAGTCACTGCTGGAGCACGTGCTGAACCTGAAGAACGAGGGCATGACAGTGCTGTTTGTTGAGCACGACATGCACATGGTTCGACACATTGCGGACTGGGTTGTGGTTATGGCCGAGGGCAAGGTAGTTGCCGAAGGTCCACCAGACACCGTTATGCGTGAGCAGGCTGTTATCGATGCTTACCTCGGTGCTCACCAGGACACAGACCTAGGTGTTGTCACAGGACGAATCAACATCATTGATGAGGAGGCCGCAAAGTGACCAGAGTTGTAGACGTATCAAACTTGGTCGCCGGCTACCTACCCGGCGTAAACATCCTCAACGGCACGAACCTCTATGCCGACAAGGGTGAGCTGATTGGAATCATCGGGCCTAACGGTGCCGGCAAATCAACCTTGCTTAAGGCGATCTTTGGCCTTGTGAAGGTGCGCGAGGGCTCAATCAAGCTCAACGGTGAAGAGATCTCCGGACTCAAGCCAAACCAGCTTGTTTCAAAGGGTGTTGGCTTCATCCCCCAGAACAACAACGTGTTTCCATCGCTAACCATCGAAGAGAACCTTCAGATGGGTATCTTCCAAGATCCAGGCAAATACAACGAGCGTCTTGAGTTTGTGACCTCGATTTTTGCCGAGCTTGGCAAGCGACTAAAGCAGCGCGCTGGCTCACTATCCGGTGGCGAGCGTCAGATGGTTGCTATGGGTCGCGCACTGATGATGGACCCGGCAGTGTTATTGCTAGATGAGCCATCCGCTGGTCTTAGCCCAGTCCGCCAGGACGAGGCATTCATCCGAGTCTCTGACATTAACAAGGCTGGGGTGACCTGCATCATGGTCGAGCAGAATGCTCGACGCTGCCTGCAGATCTCTGACCGCGCTTATGTTCTAGACCAGGGTAAGGATGCCGTCACAGGCAGCGGTAGAGAGCTGCTGAATGACCCTCAGGTCATCGGACTCTACCTAGGAACCCTAGGAACATAGCTTGAGGCTTAGGCAAGGCCTGGGCTTTCCTGTTGGCCTTGGGATCGGCGTCGCGATAGGGATAATCATCGACAACGTCGGACTTGGACTTGCCTTTGGAGTCGTGGCAGGGGCTGTCCTAGAGGCTAATCGAAAGAAGTAACCAACCCCGTTTTGTTGGTGAATAAGAAATCCCCCCGGGT
>CAZQHT010000065.1:0-5143 GCA_964593635.1 uncultured Aquiluna sp. | reverse complement strand
CCTTGTTGTCGGTGTCACCCGAGTCACCATAGGTGGCCTCGATGGTGATTCCCTTGCCAGCGTTGTTGATCTCGTCAACAGCTAGGTAGGCACCAGCTTCTTCTGGTGGTCCTAGGAACGCTAGGTTGCCGGTCTGTGGCAGCGCGGTTCCAAGCTTTAGGACTAGGTCGCCTTCCTGCTCTGGACCAAGCTCGCAGCCACCAGGGGTGGTTGCTGCTGCTGGAGCCTCAGACTCAGTAGCGGTTTCTTCGGTGGTTGGTGCCGCACAGCCAGAAAGTACAAGCGCGCCTACGGCAAAAATACCGAGGGCAGCCAGGCTCTTCTGGGCAATACGAGACTTCTCTGTTGATTCAGTCATGTTGCTCCTTGAAATAGCAATTGATTTGCAAGCCGAAGCAAGTGCCCCGACCGCTGTCCCAAGTTTAGCCAGAGAGGGGCATAAAGGAAGTAGTCCACCTGCAGAAAATGCATCTGGTGAAAGATTTAGCTTCGAATTTCGTTGAATGGGATAGCCCAAACTATAGATTCAATGGTTTAGGGACCCCTAAAGCTACGATTCTCTCCTAAGGCAGGGGTTTGCCTGGGGTATGTAACGATTCCGTTTCAAGGTCAGGTTTCACCGACTTCGAGCGACTTCTGATTGCATCGAAGGTCAGAACTGCCAGGCTCACCCAAACCAAACCAAACCCGATCCAGCGCACAGCCGGCATTGGTTCTTGAAGGATGAAGTAGGCGGTGAGGAACTGCAGGGTTGGGGTCATGTACTGAATGAATCCGATTGAACTCAGTGGGATTCGGCTAGCAGCTGCACCAAAGAGGATCAGCGGCACCGCGGTGAGGATGCCAAAGCCAACCAAAACGCTGAACTCCATGGGTCCGCTCAGCAACATGATTGGGGTGGTGGAAGCAACCACCGCAAGCTGTATGACGGCAATTGGCATAACTAAACCAGACTCAATGGCGAAGGACTGCAGTGCACCGATTTTGCCGCCAACCTTGTTTTTGGAAAGCGAGTAAATGGCAAAGCTGAGCGCCAACACAAATGCAATCCAAGGTGGTCGGCCGTAGTCGATTGTCAACACAACAACGGCAACCGCGCCCAAGCTGAGCGCTGCCCACTGCGCTTTGCGCAAGCGCTCACCCAGCAGCACAACCGCAAACAGAATTGTGATCAGTGGGTTGATGAAGTAACCCAGTGAAGACTCAATCGTGTTGCCGGTGGCAACCGCAACCACATAGGTCTCCCAGTTGATGAGAATGAAAATCGAAGAAACAAAGAGCCACTTCAGTTTCTTCGGGTTTTTCACCAGCTCGATTACCTCGGCCCAGCCCCTGGTGAAGGTAAGCAGGATGGCGGCAAAAACAAAGCCGAAGATGATTCGCCAAACTACAACTTCAAAAGGGTTTGCAAAACTCGCTGCGGTAATGATGAGTGGGAAAGAGCCCCAGATTAGATAAGCCGAGAGACCAAAGATGAGACCCTTTGTTGCACTCGATCGCATAATCATCTTCAAAGCCTACGGGTAAAAAGAAAGCGGTCCGAGTTCCCTCGGACCGCTTGCTGTTTAGTTTTAGTTAGTGCTCGATGATTGCTAGCACGTCGCGAGCTGAAAGCACTAGGTACTCCTGGCCGCCGTACTTTAGCTCGGTGCCGCCGTACTTCGAGAAGATAACGCGGTCACCAACCTTTACGTCAACCGGGATGCGGTCACCCTCGTCGCTAAAGCGACCAGGTCCGACTGCAATAACCTCAGCCTCCTGTGGCTTCTCCTTGGCGGTGTCTGGAATTACTAGACCAGACGCAGTTACCTGCTCTGCCTCAACTGGACGAACGACAATTCGATCTTCGAGTGGCTTAATGGAAACCGACACTTTGACCTCTTCTTTTATCTAAAGATTGGATTTAGCAGACTCACCTCGTGAGTGCTAACTAAAGATTAGAACCTATTTAGCACTCAGTCAAGGCGAGTGCCAGGTCCAAGGCACTAGCTTTGAGGGGTGAGCGAGATTTTGAGACTACTGACCCCTGAATCACAGCGGTTGTTGGCCACTCTCGCACCCATCTCAGGCAAGGACGACGTGCTGGGCGCAGTCTCGGGCTTGCGAAAACAAGGGCTTGATGCCGAACTGGTTGCCCAAATTGTCACTCAGCTAAGGCTTAGATTTCGAGCCAAGGCAAAGTTTGGTGAGTTTGCGTCCCAGATGCTCTTCACCGAAGCAGGGCTAGAGCAGTCCAGTCGACTGGCTGTGGCCGCCCACCACGCCGAAAGGTTTCGCAAGCACGGCATCGAATCGGTGACAGATCTCGGTTGTGGCATTGGTGCTGACTCGCTGGCATTTGCAAGCGTTGGGCTCACGGTTACAGCAGTGGAGAGAGATCCTGAGACCGCAGCCCTTGCCTCCTACAACCTGGCATCATTTGAAAACGCACAGGTGGAAATAGCAGACGCCGAAACATTTATCGCTCAGGCAGAGGCGCTCTGGTTTGATCCTGCAAGACGAAACCTTGAGACCAAGACTGAGTCGAGGCAGATGGTCAGCCCCGCAGACTTTTCACCCAACTTGGATTTCGTTTTCAACGCCGCAAGGCAAAAGCCAACCGGAGTAAAGCTTGGACCAGCCTTCCCCCACGAACTGATTCCCGAGGATTGCGAAGCGCAGTGGGTCTCTCACCAGGGAGATTTAGTTGAGCTAACCCTTTGGTTTGGAAGCCTCGGAACTAAGGGCCGCTCCGCATTGATGCTTGGCGAGACCTCTCACCAGCTAAGAGCTGAGCAGGTTGAACTCGCTGCAGTGGGTGAGCTTGGGGCTTATCTATTCGAGCCCGATCCGAGCCTGATTAGATCGGGCCTGATGGGCAACCTAGCCAATCAGCTTGGGCTCTGGTCTATCTCCTCAGGGATTGCATACCTCAGTGGTTCGGAACTGGTTGCAAGCCCTTGGCTAAAGACCTACGAGGTCCTTGAGGTTTTGCCGCTGGATGAAAAGCGGCTGGCGGCTTGGTGTCGGGAGAATGACATCGGCGTGGTGGAAGTCAAAAAGCGCGGAGTGGATATAACCCCTGAGGCGCTTCGGCCAAAACTCAAGTTAAAGGGAGCGGGCGCCGTCACCATGGTTCTCACCAAAGTGGGCGACGCCCGCAGAGCACTGATCTGTCGGCCAATCCGCTAGATGGCTCTCCTAGCGGAGTGACTAACGGTCACGCCACATGTGCATGCCATCGAATCCCTCTCGGAATTCCATAAACCCAGGCCCTCCGGGCTGGAGTCCCGTAAAGCCTGAGTAGATCAGTGCAGTTGAAACAACAGCGAGCAGCGAGAAAATAATCCAGCCGGCAAGGTGAATGTAGCCAAGCACTGTTCCGGTTACCGCGAGAGCTTTACCGCTTTCACCGCTCTTGCGAATCTGAGCCAGCGCAATGTGGCCGGTGATCACTGCAACTAGGGCACCAACGATGCTGATGCCGGAGGCAAGGGAAACCACTGCCAAAGTGTTTAGCGATGTGAAGTCAAACTTCTTCTTGGGGGTTGCTGCGGTCTCTGTCACAACTGGCTGAGCATCGAGCTCTTCGCCTTTTTTGTTTTCTGTCATTTTCAGTTATCTCATTTCTGTTCTTCTCGAACAGTCGCAGTCAACTCCCAATGGCTGGTCGTTGCTTGGGGGTTAGCTGGGAGTTACTGGGGAGCCAAAAACTATGGGCTCTGAACTACGATGACCTCAAGGGTTGAGTCTGCGCCAAAACCAAGCGAGCTTGGGGCATGACCAGCCATCACTAGCTGCGCACCCAATGATGCGATCATGGCTCCGTTATCCGTGCATAGCGAGAACCTAGGGATTCGCAGCTCGATACCTGCTGCATCGCATCGCTGCTGAGCTGCTTCGCGCAACCTCGCGTTAGCAACCACTCCACCGCCAAGCAACAGGCGATTCACACCAAAGTCAGCGCAGGCATTGAGTGCTTTGGTGAGCAAGACATCTACGGCAGCCTCGCGGAAAGAAGCAGCAACATCTGCTCGATTCACTTCTTGGCCCTCGGCCTCAGCCTTCTCGACAAACCTCGCGACCGCAGTCTTGAGACCCGAGAACGAGAAGTCATATCGATGCTTCTCCATATCCTTTGGAAGCGATAGTCCGCGCGGGAAGCGAATCGCACTTGGGTCACCGGTTGCAGCGAGCTTGTCGATCTGTGGTCCGCCCGGATAAGGCAGACCCAGGAGTCTTGCAACCTTGTCGAATGCTTCACCGGCAGCATCGTCGATGGTCTCACCCAGTAGCTGAGCATCTCCGAGGAGGTCTCTCACAAGTAGCAACGAGGTGTGGCCACCCGAGACCAAGAGTGCGATGGTTGGAAGCTGAACATAGCCTCGCTCCAGAACATCCGCCCCAACGTGGCCAATCAGGTGGTTCACCGCATAGATCGGTTTGTCATTGGCCAGGGCAAGGCCCTTGGCCGCAGCGACTCCGACCATCAACGCGCCAGAGAGTCCCGGGCCATTGGCAACCGCAAAGGCATCGATGTCTTGAATTGAGACCCCAGCTTCACTGAGTGCTTTTTGCAGGGTTGGACCCATGGCCTCTAAGTGAGCACGCGCTGCAACCTCTGGAACCACTCCGCCATACTTTGAGTGCTCATCCATCGAGCTGTGTAGGGCATTGGCTAGAAGTCGGTTTCCCCGCACGATGCCAACACCGGTTTCATCACAACTGCTCTCGATGCCCAGCACCAGTGGCTGGTGAACCTTCAGCCTCATGATTACTGCGTCAACATTGTCTGGCTGGTAGTAGCGCTTGCGGACATCAATCCGCTCAAACCCCAAAGAGCTGTAGAGCGCAATCGCAGCTTCGTTATCGATTCTGACCTCAAGCAAAACCTGCTCGGATCCCTGCGCCTTAGCCTTTGCAATCAGGGCCTGCATCATGGCTCGGCCGAGCCCGCCACCTCGGGCACTCTCTGCGACCGCAATGGTCTGAACGTCAGAGGAGAAGCCCCCCGG
The DNA here is from genome assembly GCA_964593635.1 of uncultured Aquiluna sp. Lineage (GTDB taxonomy): Bacteria > Actinomycetota > Actinomycetes > Actinomycetales > Microbacteriaceae > Aquiluna. The sequence continues at coordinate 149 of CAZQHT010000065.1, read as the reverse complement.
CACTGTGCTCAGGCCTGCATAGGCGATGAGTTCTTTTTCGAATAAACCGATGTAGTGGCCGTTTGGAGAGCTGAGCTCAGAAAGCATTGAAGGAGCAGACCAGGCATCGCCGGCAAAAACCGACTGCTCCAAAACCATTACCGCTTCGA
>CAZQHT010000064.1:0-5245 GCA_964593635.1 uncultured Aquiluna sp. | reverse complement strand
GAGATTCCGCAGATGCTCGCAAAGCTTGCTCAGCATGCTGGCGCAGAGATCAGGCTGAACGAGAAGGTAACCAAAGTCTCAAAGCGCTATGTGAAGACTGAAGCCCATGAGTATCGCCCCGACTTCATAGTTAGCTCGCTCGACCCCCAGGTGCTAAAAGTATTGATGGGCAAACCCGCTGGCGCTTGGCCCAAGCGCTCCTGCTCAGGAGTTGCAATCTATGCAGTTCTAAAAAAGCCCTTGCCCGAGCACTTCGTCACTCACTCGGTAGTGATGCCGGACAACCCGAACGATCTGCACGACAGCCTTGCGAAGGCGCAGCCGCCAAAGCAAACCATGGCCTTTTTGAACTACTACAAGCCGAGCGAAATCTACCCAAACCAAAAAGCAACGGTTGCTGTATTGCTGACAGCCCCAGCCGATGGCAAGCACTACGACCTCAACAGCGAGTGGGTAAGGAGTGAGCTGGACCGAATCAGCGATGTGGTGGGGCTAACTGAACCAATCGATGAGCTTTTTGAAGACTATGTGCTGCTAGACCCAAGTTATTTTGGCGAGTGGGGTGGTCCGGGAGGAGCACTTTATGGTGCCACCAGAAAGCTTTGGCAGGCGGGCCCTTTCCATCTTCCGAGCTATAACAATCCTTTTAGACCATGGCTCTGGCGTGTGGGGGCCTCTGTGCATCCGGGAGGCGGAATTCCCGCGGTTCTGGGCGGCGCAATCAACTCAACTACGAGCCTGATTCGCAAACTGTAAGCGTTAACAATTTCCCGCTATTCTGTCCTAGTTAGTAAGTGCAGATTTAGTGGAGGTCCCTGTGTCCGGAACCAGCATCCTGGTTTACGCCGAGCGAGTTGGCGGGAACCTTGCTGAGATCGAGAAGCTACTTGCGACTGCCCTAGCCGACTTCGATGGCGTGCACGTGCTTCCCTTTTTCCACCCCTACGACGGCGATGACGCAGGCTTTGACCCCATCGACCACACCATCGTGGACCCACGACTTGGCACATGGAGCGACTTCAAGCGCATCTCGAACACTCACGAGCTAACCGCTGACCTAATCGTGAATCACGCTTCAAACCTGTCCCCAGAGTTTTTGGACTGGCAGGAAAAAGGCGCTGCAAGCGCATACAACGGCATGTTCCTGACTTTTGACACCGTCTTTCCAGAAGGTGGTAACGAAGAGCAGATCACTTCGTTCTACCGCCCAAGACCTGGTTTCCCCTTCACCGCTTACGAAGTCGCGGGCAAGCGCAGGCTGGTATGGACCACGTTCATGCCATCCCAGGTAGACATCGACATCAACCACGAGCAGGGCCAGGCATACCTGCGTCGAATCCTCGAGGCGCTGAAGTCTGGCGGGGTAAAGGTAGTTCGCCTCGATGCCGTTGGTTACGCGGTAAAGACCCCGGGCACTGATTCCTTTATGACCCCTGAGACTCTCGAGTTCGTCAAGGAAATCACTGACCTGATTCACTCCTATGACATGCGAGTCCTGGTTGAGGTTCACGCCCACTACACCCAGCAGCTGGACATTGCACCACTGGTTGATCTGATCTACGACTTCCAGACCGCACCACTGCTATTGCACTCCTACTTCACTGGAACCGTTGACCGGCTAGACAAGTGGTTCGCTATTCGACCAGACAACTGCCTGAACGTGCTCGACACTCACGATGGTTACGGCGTAATCGATGGCGGTCCAATCGGCGGTCGCCCGGGGCTTATCACCCAGGACGAGATGGCCCACATCTTCAAGGTTGCGGAGCAGAACACTGGTGGTCACTCGGCTATCGCCAGCGTTGTCCCGCAGTGGTTCTCACTACCTCATCAAATCAACGCAACCCTGCCAAACATTGTTGCCAACGACACCGCCTACGTAATCATGCGTGCGGTGCAGTTCTTCCTACCTGGAGAGCCACAGGTCTACTACGTAGGACTTTTGAACGGCATGGATGATGTCGAGCTCTTCAACCAAACCCATCAGGGTCGCGACGTAAATCGCCACAACTACACCCCAGCCGAGATTGCTGAAGCGCTCAAGCAGCCCGTCACTCAGGCGATCATCGCGCTGGCAAGAGTGCGCAAGCACCCTGCATTTGAAGGCCAGTTCAGCTGGAAGGTTACAGCTCAAGACAGCATGGAGCTTGCTTGGGTAAGTGGCGCCGAGAAGCTCAGCTTGAGCTTCCAGCTAGGAAACCCCGGGTTCACCATCACCGCCACTTCTCCCGAGGGAGAGAAGCGCTATTCCGGCGTGGAAGGTTTGGCAAGCTACTAGTTGGACTCTGGCTATTATTTAGTGATGCCAATGAGGGCACTCACGAAATAGGTAAGCCAAATGTCAGATTCCGAACCGCAGAAGCTCGGTCCGGAATTCAGAAAACTCTGGTCTGCGAGCGCCGCTAGCAACGTGGCCGATGGCCTACTAAGAACCTCCGCGCCGCTACTGGCAACCACCCTCACAAAAGACCCGTTCCTAATCTCCATGGTCGGTGCACTCATCATGCTGCCTTGGCTTTTGTTTGCGATTCCTATCGGCGGCATCGTGGACCGCATCAATCGCCGTCACCTCTTGGCTATAGCCAGCAGCATTCGCCTGAGCGCGGCAGGCATACTTGCGGTGACCGTCGGGTTTGACCTAATCACCCTGCCAATCTTCTTCTTGGCCACCTTCTTGTTTGGAGTTGGCGAGGTGCTTTACGACACAACAATCCAGTCGATGATCCCGCAGGTTTTGCACAAGAACCAACTGGATAAGGGCAATTCCCAGCTCCAGATCACCTCGGTCACCCTGGGTGAGTTCATTGGTGCTCCGCTTAGCGGACTGCTCTTTGCCATCTCCATCGGCCTACCGTTCCTGTTTGGCTCAGCAGGTATTTTCTTGGCAATCTTGTTAGTCCTGACCATGCCCAGGAACTACTCGATTCACGACCTGAGCGATGCTGCCCCTAAAGAGCAAAAGAGTTTCTGGGCAGACATTCGCTTCGGTATTCGCTACCTCTATGAACACAAGGTGTTGCTCAAGCTGGTGCTTCTAACCTCAACGCTTGGGTTCCTCTACTCGGCAGCAACCTCAACCATGGTTTTGTTTATCACCGAGACCCTGCAGACACCGGTTGCACTCTTTGGCGTTCTACTGAGCGCCCCGGCAATTGGTGCTCTGGTTGCTGCTTTACTCACCCCGAAAGTCTCAAAGCGTTTCGGTAGATCTCAGGTATTGGCTGTTGCAATCTTGCTTGCAGGAATCCTGATTGTTCTTCAGGGTCTTGCCCCCAACTACCTAGTCCTAGGCCTGATCATGATGGGCTCTTCAATTGTTGTGACCCACTGGAACATTCTGCTGATGTCGATCTACCACCAGATCATCCCAACCGAACTCTTTGGGCGAATCCACGGCACCAGAAGAACTTTGGTTTGGGGGCTAATGCCTCTAGGTGCACTGCTCGGTGGATTCATCGCAACCTTTGGCTTGCGCCTGCCGTTCTTGATCGCCGGAGGAATCAGCTTTGTTGTGGCAGCCTTCGGCTATCGCTTTGTGAAGCGGCTATCCGAAACCGCCACTCAGGACTAAATCCAATTAGTCCTACTTCTCAGTAACGCTCTTGTGAACTTCCTGGGTTAGCTTGTCAATCCTCATCGTGAGCTCGTGAATCTGACGGGTTAGCTCAAGGCTTTCTTTATCAATCTCGTATGTGTGCACGGCCAGAGCAGAGTTGATCTGATCCTCACGCCTTGCAGCAATCAAAAGAATTGCTCCCTGCAGTGCGGCAACGCAGGACAAAACCAGGTTCAGCAAGATGTAAGGGAAGGGATCGAATGTGCCGCTGTAGTTGAGCACCATCCAAAGCGATAGCAACGCGAGTGAAGCAAAAATAAAAGTCCAAGACCCCATTCCGTTGCGCAGTCGATCAGCGGCCTTCTGGCCAATGCTTAGCTTTGAATTGCCAAACTCCTCGGTCGCGGGGTGTTGATGCCAACTGGTCATTATTACTCCTGGTTTTTGAAATTAGATCGTGGCAACTGAATCTCTATCGATCAGTTCAGTGGGTAGCACTTGGCTTCCAGGCTTCTGCTCGCCATTTATTTGGCTCAGTAGCATCTGGACGGCTAGACGGCCTAGCTCATCAACCGGACGGGAGATGACCGTGATGGCTGGAGACATGGCTGCAGCCCAAGGGCTGTCGTCAAAACTCACAACCGATAGGTCTTTGCCAATTGAAATCTTCAGCTTTCCGGCAACCTTCAAAACTGCAAGGAGCATGTCATTGTTCGAGGTGAAGAGGATTGTTGGGCGATTGGGCTCTAGCAAGAGCCGCTCCACCGCTTCAGCGGCATCAATTTGATTGTCGCGGCAGAACAGCATCTGGGAATTAATCTTTAGCTTCTTGATTGCCGCGGCAAAGCCATCGGTTCTGTCGACAACGGTGGAGATAGGAATGTGGGGTCGGACAGAGGTAGCCTCTGTCACACCTGGCACCGCGACAATGAACGCCATGTTTCTGTGGCCCTTATTGTGAGCATGGCCGACAGCCTCAATTGCTCCTTGATAGTCACCGGTGGTGACTGAGGGGAAGTTGACTGCCTCCAGCTTTCGGTCAATTAGAACAAGAGGAGTTGAGCCAAGTCTCGATGCACGAAGGTGATCGTGCTCAGAATCACTTGCTGGAACAACGATCAGCCCGTCTACGCGTTTTTCGATAAGCGTCTGAACGGCCTCCCGCTCGTTAGCAACATCTTCATCGGTGTGAGAGACCACTGTTTGATAGCCGTGCTGCTTTGCAGCATCGATGATGGACTTGGTGGCACGGTCAAAGAAGGCATTTGTAAAGTCAGAAATAACTACCAAGCCAATGGTTCTGGTCTTGCCTGCGCGCATCGCGCGGGCAACCTCGTTGGGTCGGTAGCCCAGTGTTTTGGCGGCTTTTTGCACGACTTCGACGGTCTTATCGCTGATTCGACCGTAGCCTGCGAGAGCCCTTGAGGCAGTGGCTCGACTCACGCCAGCCAGATCGGCAACATCGTTCAGGGTCGGAGCCTTGCTCTTGTTACTCACCGCGCACCCTCTCTAAAAACGTGACGCAACCGTTATCACGAAAACTTGAACATTGTGAATCTCATTTGTAATCATAGTTTCAAGAAGTGCGAGAACGCTCTCGCACTTCTCACAAAAATCCGACTACTAGGAGATAAATTGAGAAAGAGCTACTTGAGCAAGGCAGTGGCGCTAGCCGGCGCAGCTGCACTT
>CAZQHT010000063.1:0-5438 GCA_964593635.1 uncultured Aquiluna sp. | reverse complement strand
CTTCGAGCACCGACAGCATTCTTGAGTCTCTACAGTCTCAGTGGGATGCTCTTCCGTCTCTTAGCTAATTAGGACACAAATAGCAGTATGACTCAAATGAAAACGGCGGCGGCGGCGCCACAAAAGGCCCGCCGTCGCCGTTTCTTCTCTTCCCGGGACAAGATCACGCTCGGGTTCTTTATTGGCGTTCCGACTTTTCTGCACATCGCACTGGTCTGGTTCCCCGCAATTGCAACAATCATGCTCTCGTTCACTTACTGGACGGGCATCAAGCTTGAGGACATTCAGTGGGCTGGCCTTGCCAACTACGAGAACATCTTCTTCAACACCCCAATCTTTTGGGACGCACTTCGCGTAAACACAATCTGGTTGCTCTGGTTCTTTGTAATCGCAACCCCGCTGGGCGTTTTGCTCGCATATCAAATTGACCGCCAAATTCGCGGCCACAAGTTTTACCAGTCGGCCTACTACCTGCCGGTAGTTCTTTCCTTGGCCGTTACTGGAATCATCTGGAACTTCTTGCTTCGCCCAGACGGCTTCGTGAACGGACTACTGGGCCTCCCAATCTCTGAGGCCATCTCCTTCTTTGGTGACGATGACTACAACATCTGGGTCATCATGATCATGGCTTCCTGGCGCCACATCGGCTACATCATGCTTTTGTACTTAGCTGGACTGAAGGCCGTTGATGCTTCACTTCGCGAAGCAGCTTCGATTGATGGTGCTACTGAGTGGCAGACCTTCTTGAAGGTAATCCTTGGCGCAATGCGGCCGGTGAACGTAATCATCTTGGTTATCACCATCATCGAGTCACTACGTGCCTTCGACATGGTTTACATCATCTACGGTTCCTCCGGTGGTTTACCAATTCTCGGAGTGTTGGTCTACAACAACATTGCCGGTGAGGGCGCATCGATGAAGGGTGCCGCCTACGCGGTAATCCTCTTCCTGCTCTCGATCGTGCCGATCATTGCCTACCTGAACCAGCAGTTCAAGGAGGACGCCAAGTGAGTTCAATAGTTCGAGACAAAAAGAAGGCTCACGCTCAGCAGATTAAGGATCGATTCATCTCGATCTTCATCGGCATCTTTGCAATTGTTTGGTTGTTCCCAATCGTTTGGACGCTTTGGTCTTCACTTCGTCCATACTCTGAGATTCGAGCCGGTGGAGTTTTCTCACCCCCTCAGGAACTGGGTCTTTTCAACTACACCAACGCAATTGGTCGCATGGACTTGCCGACCTACTTTGCCAACACTGCATTGATCACACTGCCAGCAGTATTCCTAATCTTGCTGTTCGGTTCGCTGATTGCTTTCGTGGTAACCAGGTATTCCTTCAGGTTCAACGTGGCGATGCTGTTGTTGTTCACCGCTGGAAACCTGCTGCCAGCGCAGCTGGTGTTTATCCCGGTCTTCAAGATGTACTTGGCGATCGGCGACCTAGTTGGTGACCGCAGGTTCCTCTACGACTCCCCATTGGGTGTAATCCTGATCCACGTCGCCTTCCAAATGGGATTCGCAACGTTCGTGCTCAGCTCATACATGAAGACCATCCCGAAAGAGATTTCCGAGTCAGCCATGATTGACGGCGCTTCGGTCTTCACCCACTTCTTCAGGGTCATGCTTCCGCTATTGCGCCCACCATTGGCTTCACTTGCGGTTCTGATGACCACCTGGATCTACAACGACTTCTTCTGGGCGCTGGTATTGATGGCGACGGATAACAAACGACCCATCACGTCTGCCCTTGGCAGACTGCAGGGTGAGTTTGTGACCGACTACAACCTGTTGGCGGCTGGTGCGATGATCGCAGCGCTACCGACTCTGCTGGTGTTCTTTATCCTGCGCAAGCAGTTCGTTTCGGGTCTAACCCTTGGAGCCACAAAGGGCTAAGCAGAAACCGGAACGGTTTCATAACCTCGCAACACAAAAGCCTGTCTCCGCAATGGCTCTTCACTTAGCGCGAGCTTTGGGAAGCGCTTAATTAGCGCTGGAAGTGATGTAGTCATTTCCATGCGAGCCAGTGGCGCACCAATGCAGAAGTGAATCCCTGCGCCGAATCCGATGTGGGGGTTTGGATCACGAGTGAGGTCTAGCTCGTCGGCCCGATCAAAGACATCGGCGTCGCGACCAGCTGAGCCCAGCAGCGCTGCAATCTTTTGGCCCTGGGCAATCTTCACCCCGCCAATCTCAGTGTCCTCGGTGGCAGTGCGCTCAAACAGGTGAAGCGGTGCATCAAAACGCAAGAATTCATCAACCGCTGTCGCAGCGAGCCCATCGGGGTTGGCCTTGAGCATGGCATCCTGGGTTGGGTTCTTCATAGTTGCAACCATGCCGTTGCCAAAGCCATTCACGCTTGCCTCGTGCCCGGCGTTCAGCAATAGCACGCAGGTGGCGATGAGTTCGTGGGCGTTCAGCTTCTCGCCATCCTCTTCGACCATCGCTAGGTCGGTAATCAGGTCGGTTCCAGGGTTGCGCTTGCGCTCCTGCATAAGGTCCAGGACATACGCGGCAAATTCCTCAGAAGCCTGCTTAGCAGCGTTCTTCTCCGCTTCGCTGGGCGAAACCTCATACATCTTCACAATTGCCTGTGACCAGGGCCTGAGTAGGTGCTCATCCGAGTCTGGGAAGCCAAGCATGGATGCGATTACCTTGACCGGTAGTGGCTCAGCAAAGTCTGCAATCAAGTCAAAACTGCCCTGATCCTTAAGCTTCTGCATCGCGCCATCGAGCAGGAGTTCGGTTAGGCGCTCAACGTCTGGCCTGAGGCTTTCAATCTTCTTGGGGTTGAAGGCCTTCATCACCAGGGAGCGAAGTCTCGAGTGCTTAGGAGGCTCTGAGTCAAGAATCGAGTCGGCATGGAGCCAGTTGAAGGTGTCCCACTCATTCAGTGGTTCCTTGGGAGTGAAGATGCGGCCAAGAGTTCTCGTCCGAAGCACTGCGTTCGCATCCTTATGAGTGGCTGCCAAAAAGATGCCAAGACCCTCGTGCCAGATGGGTTGGCCAGCTTTTCGAAGCTCAGCCAGAGCTGGATACGGGTTTTCGATAAATCCAGGATCTTGCAGATCTAGCAATTACTTAGCCTCGAGTTTGATCTTGGAAATGTCGAGACGGTCCGCCTCAAAGCTATTCACATGAGCGTCTGAGCGGTAGCCGATGGCAATTCCGCAAAGCAGTTTGTATTCGCTTGGAACATCGAACTCGGCCTTTACCGGCGGTGCCCAAAGTGCGCTGGCACCCTGAGCACAGCTACCCAGACCGTGGGCGTGAGCGGAGAGCATCAGGTTCTCCATGAAGAGCCCAGCGTCAGAGGTGGAGTATTCGCCTAATCCTGAGTGGGTAAATATGAAGAGGGAAACCGGAGCTCCGAAGAACTCGTAGTTTCTAGCCCACTGGGCGCTCCTAGCCTTGCGGTCATCGCGCTTGATTCCGATGTGCCCATAAAGCTCTGCTCCAACCTTGGAGCTTCTGACCTTGAGGTCCTTTGGGTAGGGGCGGAAGACCTTGTAGTCGCTCTGTGGCAGACCGTAGCGAGTGAAGAACAGTTTGATCTTGCCGAGGATGCCGCCCTCAAGGGCCTTGTCTGCGGCAGCCCAGCGAGATAGGAACTCTTTGCTGATTCGATCCCTGACTTCTCCCTTTGCCACTGCCACCAGAAATGGCCTTGTGTTGGACCAAGAGGGAGCGGTCATGCCGTCTTGAATCAAGATGTCGATGAGCTCATCGGGCACAGGGGTGGGTAGAAAGTCTCTGGTGGTTCGGCGTGATGCTACAAACTCCCGCCACGCTGCAGAATCTATTTTTGAAGGCACCTGTCAAGACTAATGCCCAGTTCAAGAAGCGCAGGTAACAAAAAAAGCCCGAGCGTTAGCCCGGGCCTGAAGATTTTGAGGTTAGTTATAGCTGTAGAACAGTGACGGAAAGATCGCTCCGAACAGGATTGCGATGGGCAAGCTCAGGCTGATTGCCAGACCGGTGATCAGGTCCCAGTCGATGTTGAATCTCTTCATTTTGCTACTCCTTGGTTAAAGCACACGGCCGAGGATAACCCTCGGCCGTGTGTTAATGCAATGTTGCTTGTTAGTGCTTCATCTCGGTCTTGGCGAACTCAGCGTCGTCCTCAGCGCTCTTGATGCGAGCGATGGTGAAGATCACTAGGCCGAATAGACACTTAGCCAAGATGTCCGCGATGGTGTAACCAGTCTCGCGGAGTACAAAGCCGGTCTCGTCGAAGCCGGTTGCGTTCATGTTGGCGATGAATGCGATTGGGTAGACACCCCAGGTTGCTAGAAGAAGAAGACGTAGCTCCTTCACCTTGCGCTGTACAGCTGCAGACTGACGCTCTAGGGACTTGCCTAGCTCAACGAATAGTACGTACAGGATGTATAGGAATGGGATGGTGGACAGTAGACCCCATACCGATGGTGCTAGGCCGAAGATGTCTAGCTTTGCGTCACCTGGGTAACCCAAGGCGATCATCAGAGCAGCAGCTGGAACTAGCTTCATCAGCAGGCTGCGCTGAACTGCAACTGCAAGTGCCAAAACCGCAACGGTCTCTAGCAATAGCAGTGGAACAGTTAGGAACCAGTCAACGTAGCGGTAGCCGACGTTGTAGGCAGCTGGGCCTGCACCGCCCTTTTCGAATACGTGAATGAAGTCGTCGAACATTCTGAAGTAGTGATAAGCAGCGATCGAAGTAACGGTCGCTGAAACCATCACTGCCAAGCGGTAACGAGGCGCAACGCGCTCGCGGCCGATGAACAAGAAGATGGAGGTGAATAGCATGCTCGCGATACCTAGCGAGAACATGTTGTATACCAGGCTGTAGCCTCCGTCAGACAATGTGTCTGAGAAGACAGCGGACAGTACATCTGTCATTACGTAATCCTTTCAATTTTCTGTTTGTGTAGTCAGAACCAAGGATCTCGGATGTTAATTACTCATCCTCGAAACGCGCTTCTTTGCACGACTCACCTCTAGTTAAAGGCATTCCGAACCTGAGCGCTTCCTGAGAGTTATAACGTTTTGGTAACGGCAAAACTTTCAACCTCTGATTGAAGCTTCAAATGCCCTGCAGGGCCCGCAATTGGCGGGTTCTAGGCTCGGGCAAATCTGGTGCGGTTTCCAGCAAAATCAACCGCCGTGTCGCGTTTCTTGGGCGTTTTGCCGCGTCAGAAGCGTGTACATAGGAGCACTTCAGTGGCCCCAAAATCTACCCAAGAGTTCAGTAGCGCAGGGTGAGAATGCCGGCATTTATGACCGACTCGGGGTGCGTGAGTCCGAAGTCGATGTGGGTGCGGCCATTGAGTTCTAGCGAGAGCTTGGAGGAGGCGGCCTCTAAGAAGCCCCCATCGCTATCCCGCAGCTCAAGACGAAGGTCTCGTGACCCCTCGAGCCGGCCATGGTTTACAAACTCCACGCGCACGGTGTTGATGTATT
>CAZQHT010000062.1:0-5492 GCA_964593635.1 uncultured Aquiluna sp. | reverse complement strand
CTAAAGGCGCTTGTTAGAGGCGATTTATTGTCGGAGCTGCTAGAGGCTAGACGGCCCTAAGGACCGCCACAACCTTTCCTAGAATCACTGCGTGATCTCCAAGGATTGGCTCGAAGGCTGAGTTTCTAGGCAGCAGCCAGGTGTGGCCATCGCGCTGCTTGAAGGTCTTGACCGTTGCCTCGTCCTCCAGAAGGGCAGCAACAATGTCTCCGTTGTCTGCGGTCTGTTGCTGCCGGACCACAACCCAGTCGCCATCGCAGATGGCAGCATCGATCATGGATTCTCCAACCACCTTCAGCAGAAACAGGTCGCCCTGCCCCACAAGCTGTCGGGGGAGTGCGAACACATCCTCTACGTTTTGTTCAGCCGTAATTGGGCCACCGGCTGCAATGCGACCCACAAGAGGAACCATCGCTGCATCCGCCTTGAACATCTCGGTCTCTGTGTCTACACCGAGCAGGTCAATGGTTCGAGGGCGGCGAGGGTCACGGGAGATGAAACCCAAAAGTTCAAGCTTGTTTAGTTGGTGAGAGACACTCGCCGTTGAGGACAGTCCCACGGACTCTCCAATCTCACGCATGGATGGGGCGTAGTTCCTGGAGGTCATCGACTCTCGAATCACATCGAGAATCTTCTGCTGCACGGAGGTGAGGTTTTCGTAGTCCATCACTAGGCCTTTCGAAAATGTCGGAGGGTCACGCTTTACTTCTTACATCGAAAGAGTATTCGTATTTGGCCAATAAACCAAACACATTTTCGAATGATTCAAAGAAAGTTCTTGATTTTCTTGAAGAGCTTCCTATACTTAGAACAAATGTTCGAAACAAAGAATCGAACAGAGAGGGATGTAGAAAATGGCAACACGCACTAACTACCGTCTTCAGAACCCCCGCAAGCTGTTCAGGGCGGTCACGATTCTTGCGCTGGCCGGATCATTCAGCATTGCTGGATTCTCTGGCTCCTTTGCGAACAATGAGCCAGCCGCACCACTCGAGTTCATCACCGTAAACTCCGGTGAGACGCTATGGCAGCTTGCCTCTCAGCACGCGCCGAGCGAGGACCCTCGCGACTGGATCGCAGAGGTTGTGGCAGTAAACGCCTTGACCACAGTGGACTTGGAGCCCGGACAGAAGATTGCACTGCCCAGATAACCTGCGGGTAATCTTTACCAGTGACTTCACTGGACGACCTGCCCCTTAGACGCGACCTGCGCGGCGAAAAGCCTTACGGAGCGCCTCAACTTGATGTGCCAGTCCAGCTCAACGTAAATGAAAACACCTTCGGAATCCCCGAGCCAGTTGCCCTAGAGATTGTTCAGCGCCTGGCTGCTGAGGTGATCCATCTCAACCGTTATCCAGACCGTGAATTCATGGGACTGCGCTCCCAGCTTGCGGATTACCTCGGCCACGCTCTTACCGCGAAGCAGGTCTGGGCAGCAAATGGTTCCAATGAAGTCCTCATGCAGATTTTTCAGGCATTCGGTGGCCCGGGTGTAAAGGCGATGAGCTTTGGCCCCACCTACTCGATGTATCCAAACATCGCACGCATCTCGCTTACGGAGTACATCCAGGTGGACCGAGAGGCTAACTACGAGCTCTCGGCTGAATACGTTTCGGCTGAAATTGCGAAGATCAACCCCGGCATTGTTTTGCTATGCAGTCCCAACAACCCCACCGGAACTCCAGTTTCGCTTGATGTGGTGAGAGCTGCATACGACAGCTTCGATGGCATCCTGATTGTCGACGAGGCCTACGCGGAGTTCTCTGAGGAAGAGTCGGCACTGTCGCTTCTTGCCGGAAGAGAGAGATTGGTTGTTTCTCGCACCATGAGCAAAGCCTTTGCCTTTGCAGGAGCGCGGGTTGGCTACCTTGCCGCAGATGAAGCGGTCGTTGATGCCCTGAGGATTGTTAGGTTGCCCTACCACCTGTCAGCCCTGACTCAGGCAGCAGCTAGCGCAGCTCTCGACTTTGCTCCGCTCATGCTTCAAAACGTGGAGAAGATAAAGGTCCAGAGAGACCGCATCATCGGTGCGCTCGAGGGCTTTGGGCTAAAGCCTTATCGGTCTGACGCGAATTTTGTTCTAGTCGCTGGATTCCAGAATCCCGGTGAGGTGTTCGAAAAGCTTTTGGCTCGCGGGGTGCTGATTCGCAATGTTGGTATCCCTGGCACACTTCGCATTACCGCTGGAACTGAGTCCGAGACCACAAAATTACTGGCCGAGCTCGCCCTCATCCTTGACTAAACTTGAGGCTTCTTGAAGGAGGCGCCATGCGAACTGCAAAAGTGACGCGAAAGACAAGTGAGTCTTCAGTTGAGCTAGAGCTCAATTTGGATGGCTCGGGCGTGAGCCAGATCAACACTGGTGTTCCTTTCTTCGACCACATGTTGACCGCGCTTTCCAAGCACTCCCTGATTGACCTAACTGTTCAGTCCAAGGGGGATGTCGAGATCGACATTCACCACACCGTTGAAGACACGGCGATTGTCTTTGGCCAGGCGCTCAAGGAGGCCCTGGGCGACAAGTCTGGAATTGGTCGCTATGGCGACGCTTCGGTGCCGCTTGACGAGGCCTTGGCTCGGGCAGTTGTTGATGTTTCGGGTCGACCATTTCTGGTTCATACGGGGGAGCCCGCTGGATTTGAATTTCACCTAATCGGTGGTCACTTCACAGGCTCAATGGTGCGCCACGTGTTTGAGGCAATTGCTTACAACGCTGGCCTAACTCTGCACGTAACAGTGTTGGCCGGGCGCGACCCGCACCACATCGCAGAGGCACAGTTCAAGGCGTTCGCTAGAGCCTTGCGCAAGGCAGTGGAATTGGACCCACGAGTTTCCGGTGTCCCATCAACCAAAGGTGCTCTTTGACCAAGACCGTTGCCGTTCTTGATTACGGCAGTGGAAACATTCACTCGGCCTGTCGTGCTCTTGAACGGGCTGGGTCAAAGGTAATTCTCACTAAGGATCGCAAGACTGCCCTTGAGGCTGACGGGCTGCTAGTTCCTGGGGTGGGCGCATTTTCCGCAGTTATGTCAAAGCTTGATGCATTTGGTGCCGCTTCTGTGATTGATCAAAGACTGGCTGCTGGTCGCGGAGTGCTTGGCATCTGCGTGGGCATGCAGGTTATGTTCGAACGCGGGCTTGAGCACGGTCAAGATACTGCGGGGCTAGGTCAGTGGCCGGGGACGGTTGAGAAGCTAGATGCTCCCACGCTTCCAAACATCGGATGGTCCAAAGTCGAGGCCAGTGCTGATTCAAAACTGTTTGTGGGCATTGAAAATGAGCACTTCTACTTCGTGCATTCCTATGCCGCGAAACGCTGGGAACTTCAAATAGATCCCCCTTTCATATCGGCAGCTTTGAGCTGGTCTGAGCACGGGGAGAAGTTTTTGGCAGCCGTGGAAAATGGCCCTTTGTGTGCAACTCAATTCCACCCAGAAAAGTCTGGCGAGGCAGGTCTTCAACTGCTTCGCAATTGGATTTCGACCCTCTAGGAGTAATCATGAAATTAGAACTACTACCCGCAGTTGATGTCGCTGGAGGCAAGGCGGTTCGCCTTACTCAGGGAGAGGCCGGAAGTGAGGAAGACTTCGGTCACCCTTTAGCTGCCGCCCAGGACTGGATTAGTGCTGGTGCAGAGTGGATTCACCTGGTTGATCTCGATGCAGCTTTCGGTCGTGGAGAGAATCGCGCAGTGATTGCGGAGGTTGTCGCCGCAGCGGGCCAAACAAAGATTGAGCTCTCCGGCGGCATTCGCGATGACGCATCACTGGAGGCTGCGCTGGAGCTAGGTGCAACAAGGGTGAACCTTGGCACCGCCGCCCTTGAGGATCCCGAGTGGACCGCTCGGGTTATCGAGCGATTCGGCGACCAGATTGCCGTTGGGCTGGATGTTCGAGGCACTACTTTGGCTGCTCGAGGCTGGACCCAAGAAGGTGGAGATCTCTTTGAGGTGCTGCAGCGCCTTGAGGATGCCGGATGCGCACGGTATGTGGTTACTGATGTGACTAAAGACGGAACCCTTCGCGGTCCAAACATCGAGCTTCTCAAGCAAGTGATGCTCCACACCAAAAAGCCAGTGGTTGCCTCCGGCGGAATCTCCTCGCTGCAAGACATCACAGACCTAGTTGCTCTTGTTCCGCTTGGCCTTGAGGGGGCAATCCTCGGCAAGTCGCTCTACGCTGGCCGATTCACCCTTGAGCAGGCACTCGAGATAGCCAACGGCTAATGAGTCACGACAAGTTTCACGATTCAGCCGGCGTTCCCTGGGAGGGGAGAAGCTTTCAGGGGAACTCCTGGTCTGGCGATGACGGAAGTTGTCCACCCGAACTCGCTGAACTTCTTGCCGCTGAGAAATTGGATCAGGTTGCGTTTCTGAACGCTCTTCGGGATCAACGTTTGTTGATTCCATTGGTGGCCCAGCTTGGCGAGGGGGAAGTTGGCCCTAACGGCCTCCTGGTGGAAAAGAGCGCAGACCTAGCAATCGTTGCGGTCAAGACTCCCGATGGAAAGTCAGCTATTCCTGCCTTTACATCGGTTGCCCAAATGCAAGCCTGGAAGCCTGAGGCTAGGCCGGTTCCGGTGGATGCTCGAAAGATCGCTTTGGCTTGCGCAAGTGAAGGCCATGAACGACTTGTGATTGACCCAGCTGGAACTCCAGTCGTTGTTCGCAGGCCGGCGCTCGCGGCCTTGGCCCAGGGGCTTGGCTGGCAAAAGCCTGAGCTGAACCCTCAGGTTGTTTCTCACGTGAAGGCGCTCGGCAGTGGGTTCTCTGAGGTGTTTTCGGTTGATCTCTTCGATGGAGATCCGGCCAATGACCTCTCTCGCGCAGAGTTGCAAATTCAGCTTGGCCTGCGCCCTGGGCTATCCCCAGAAGGACTAAAGGCTTTCCTGCACAAATTCACCGAGGAGCTGCAAACTCCCGAGTTCAATGCTCAGGTTGATTCGATCGCCTTGAAGCTGGTTATGGTCTAGTTCACCGGTCCGGTGTATTTCTCACCGGGACCCTTGCCGGGCTCATCTGGGAAAGCAGACGCCTCACGGAAAGCCAGCTGTAGGGAGCGAAGGCCATCTCTGAGTGGCCTTGCGTGGTGGTCACCAATTTCTGGGGCAGATGCGGTGATAAGGCCAGCCAGAGCGGTTATTAGCTTGCGCGCCTCATCGAGGTCACCCTTTTGGTCTTCAGCCAAACCGCACTGCACTGCAGCGGCGCTCATTAGATGCACGGCTGCTGTGTTGATGATCTCGACCGCAGGAACTTCTGCGATGTCTCTGGCTTCTTGGTCCAAGATTCCTCTTTCAAATCGATTTAGCTTCTGCTAGGCTACCCGAGGCTCTGGGCAATAGCTCAGTCAGAAGTGGATCACGATCCCACCTGTCAACCGATTAATAGGTTGCCTAGGTATGAGAGTTATTGATTTCTGCGCGCACCCGTGCGGCTAGAAACGGTACCAAAGGAGCAGTTATCAGCGATCCGCGCATCAACGAGCGTATTA
>CAZQHT010000061.1:0-5582 GCA_964593635.1 uncultured Aquiluna sp. | reverse complement strand
CGGTCCAACCGCATCTCGCAGCTACCTCAACTTCCACATCACCGATGTTGGAAACAAGCCGCTCTAGATAAAGTGCCTGCGGGCCTCGTAGAGGTCTCTTGAGTCCACCTTCTGCAGGGCGTAGTTGTCCGCTGCCAACTCTCCTAGCCGCTCCACCTCTTTACTAAATGCCCGACTAACTGCAAACCAGGGCATCAATTGGATTGCCAGAGCGGTTACTCGTTTGAGCTTTTGGTGTCCAAGTGCGATGTGGCCATACTCGTGTCGGAGAATGGCCTGCAACTGAGGTTGTGGCAGATCAAACGCTGCCTTGGTGAGGTAAATCCCAAGATTCTTGGTGAAGGCAAAGTAGCCGGGTACATCAAGCTCATAAACCTTAGCTCTGCGGTATTTGAACCGCTCATTGGGTGCAATCAGAGATAGGTAGTCGGCTCGTTTTCCCTGAGTGAAAAGCGGAGCGAGCTTCTGATTGGCAAGCGCCACCAAGATCCCAGCAAAACCGAGCAATGCCCAAGGGGCAATGCTCGCTAGGAGTGTGAACCAGATGTCCTCCCCGGTTTGGAGTCGAACGTAGGTTTCGAAAATCGACCAACTCGCGAGACCTATGGAGACAATCGAGGCAAGAATTACCGAGAAAAACAAGGCAAACCAGGCAGCAATGCCAAGGCTTGGCCTTTTGTTGAAGCGGGCGACTAAAAACATTGGAGCGGCCGTGGTCACCAAAAGCACATACTCAACGAGTACGACTATCAGGAATATGCTCTCCATAAGCCAAAGATACCGCCCCTCAATATTTCAGGAATCGACCAGCCTTCCCGCATACTCTTTGCATCATGAGAATCAAAACCATCACACTCGCCCTTTTTCCCCTTCTACTTCTCGCAGGTTGCGGCCAGGTCCTGGGTGAGAATGCCGCACCGAGCACCGCGCAGGTAACTTCGAGCGAGCAAATGTTTGCCGAGATGATGATTCCTCACCACGAGCAAGCGCTAGAGATGGCCGAACTTGCTCCCAGCAGGACCGAAAACCCAAAGGTTTTAGCGATTGCCGAAAAGATTAAATCGGGTCAAGAGCCAGAAATTCTCCTAATGGAGGGCTGGCTCGATGGCCATGGCGGTCACTCCGATCACGCCGGCCACACCATGGACGGCATGCTCACTGAAACCCAAATAGAAGAGCTTCGAGCATCCTCAGGTGCTGAGTTCGACAAGCTGTTCTTGCAGGGCATGATCCAGCACCACGAGGGCGCCCTCGAGATGCTGAGCATGATTGAAGAAAGCAAGTTCCCAGAGGCAATCGCATTGAAAAAGCAGATCGAAACCGCCCAAAAGGCCGAGATTGCCGAAATGAGGGAGCTGCTCAGCAGCTACTAGCCCAAAATTTGGCGCAATTTATCAAGCTGCTCTTTTGATAACCCTGAGGCAAAGTGGGAGAAAACCATTGACGGATTGGTCTTCTCCATCGCAGATAGCAGCAGCTCTGCAGTGTGTTGTTCGCGGGTGGTTGCGGCCTTGAACATCAATGTCCTGCCCTCTCCAGCATGCTTCTCAACCAAGCCCTTGTCGGTGAGCCTGGTAAGCACAGTCAGGACAGTTGTGATCGCTAGCGAGTCATCACCCAACAAAGCAAGAATCTGCTGGGAACTGAGCCCATCCGGCCTATCCCACAGGCAACCCAATACTTGGGCCTCTAGTTCACCCTGCTTGCGCTTTGACATGGTTGAATCCTAACCCTATTTCTACAATTCGTAGAGGACTAGTTCTTTGGTTCCGGGATAACCGGCATGCTCTCCGTGATTGGCTCTGGGCCTGGGTTGCGCTTGAGCACCAACCAAATGATGCTTGCCGCCACCGCCACAATCACACCGCAGGCAAAGACTGTTTCGCGGATGCCGATGTGTTCGGCAGCCCAACCAATCACAGGTGAACCAATTGGTGTTCCACCCATGAAAATCAACAGGTAGATGCCCATAACTCGGCCCCTAAGCTTGGGCTCACAGTTGGTTTGGACATAAGAGTTTGCTGAGATCAACATCATCAGTGCAACGCCACCAACCAGCGGCAAGATTGCCGCAAAGGTTGCATAGGTGGGCATCCAAGCGGTGATCATCAAAAGGCCGCCGAACATCACCCCGCCCAGCATCACAAACTTCGGGACCCGAAGGTGCTCAAGTCGGGCTGAGATGAGGACTCCCGTGAAGGAGCCAATAGCCAAGATGCTGCCCAAAAGGCCAAACTCAGCCGGACCCTTGCCAAACTCCTGGGTTGCCATAACTGCCATGAAGATCTGGAAGTTGAGGCCAAAGGTGGTGGCAAAGAAGACTGCAACCATAACCAGCAAGATCTCGCGCTGACCAAGAACGTATTGAACCGCTTGCTTTAGCTTGGCCCCAGAATCAGGCTTCACCGAGATGAACAGATCCTCTTTTCGCATCATCGCAAGCGCCACCACCACAACTACGTAGGTGAAGGAGTTGATGATGAAGGAAAGGCCGGTGCCAAACAGAACAATCAAAAGCCCTGATGCCGCAGGACCAATCAGCCTTCCCGCGTTGAAGTTGGCAGAGTTCAGGCTGATTGCACTCGGGATATCTTTGTGACCCACAAGCTCGGAGTTGAAGCTAGTGCGAACCGGAGCATCCAGTGCCCCAAACACTCCAACCACAAAGGCCAGCACTGCAACGTGCCAAACCTCGACAACACCGGTTACCACAAGCAATCCAAGGGTCAGCGAGCCAAGGCCAGCACCAATGTTGGTAATGATCAAAAGAGTTCGCTTATCAAAGCGATCTGCCAATACCCCACCGTAAAGGCTCAGGAGTAGCGAAGGCAGGAACTGTAGTGCGGTGATGATTCCAAGCAGCTGAGCACTGTTGGTGAGTTCTAGAACAAGCCAGTCCTGGGCAATGCGCTGCGCCCAGGTGCCAATGTTGGAAAGAACGCTGGCGGGGAAGAGGATGCGGTAATTGCGGTGTTGGAACGCCCGCATTGCACCGTCTTTAGCCACCCCTAGAGTCTAGGGGTGCCGGACATGTGATCCGTTACCTGTTCCGACTAAGACGCAGACTGGTTGTCTGGCATCACAAACTCCGCAACCCGAACGGTCATCAGCAGCAGGAATCCCGCCAAGATGATGACCATTAGGCCGATGATTCCCCAGATTGGGCTGAACGCACCAACGAAGAATGCCCATGCTGCTGGTGCCAAGAACGATATGGCTCGACCGGTGGTTGCAAAGAGCCCAA
This sequence comes from uncultured Aquiluna sp., assembly GCA_964593635.1. GTDB lineage: Bacteria > Actinomycetota > Actinomycetes > Actinomycetales > Microbacteriaceae > Aquiluna. The sequence continues at coordinate 2,338 of CAZQHT010000061.1, read as the reverse complement.
AGGCCTCTCCTTGGCGGTCGTCATGGCTCAGGCGAGACATCAAAGTTCTTGATCCGGCCTGAGCGGGACCTACGAACATGGTTAGGAATAGACCAAAGATGAAGTAGGCACTCACACCCCAGCCCGCAAAGACAAAGACACCCAGACCACCGAGCATTACCCCACCCAGTGAAACCAGAATGATCATCTTTGAGCCGAAGCGATCCTCGAAGAACGAGGAGATAAATGCTCCAAAGCCAGCCAGGATGTTGGCTCCAATACCGAAGATGATGATTTCGGTGAGGCCAAGCCCGAAGGCCAAACCACCCAAGACCGCTCCATAGGCAAAGACTCCATTTAGGCCATCACGGTAGATGGCGGAGGCAATCAGGAACTTGAGTAGCTGAGGGTTCTCCTTGCGCATGTTGGCAAGGTCTTTGAAAAGCTTCTTGTAGGAGGCAGCAAAGCTCGGCTTTGGCCCTCCGGTGCCTTTGGACTCTGGCACCCGAAGCAACATCGGCAGTGAGAACAAAACCACCCAAATCATGCTCAAGACCATGACCACTCGAACTGGCATTGCGCTGGAGTCTGGAATACCCAACAACTCTGCGCCACCAAACTGGATGATCCAAAGCGACATCACCAAAAGCACAATGCCGCCCATGTAGCCAAGGCCCCAGCCGAACTGTGAGACCTTGCCGCGCTCCGAAGGGGCGGAAACCTGGTTGAGCATGGCGTTGTAGTTGACGGTTGCAAACTCAAAGAAGATGCCACCGACAGCCAAGAGAATTAGGCCAAACATGAAGAAGTCTGGGCTTGGGGCCACAAAGAACATCAGACCAATGCAGGCGGCAAACAGGTAGGTGTTCACCATCAGCCAGTACTTCTTGCGACCAGCTCGGTCAGCCCTCGCACCGATCAGTGGTGCGATCAGGGCAACCAGGACACCGGCGATAACGCCTGAGATGCCCAGCCAGTAGCCGGTGTACTGCGCGGCTTCGTCCTCGGTCATGCCAGCAGGTGCAAAGACAGCGTCAGTTATGTACCTCGAGAAGACGAATGAGGTGATGATGGTCGGAAACGATTGGGAAGCCCAGTCCCACATAGCCCAGGAAAGAGTTCCTTTTGGCTTAACAACTCCAGTGTTGGTCATGTCGTGAGATTACTCCTACACAGCGAAAAACCAAGTGTCTGAAAAAAGAATTCTTAGATCAAAACCTTGAGCCCGCCAACGCTAACCCCGCCACCTAGGACCTCAACCTTGGTTTCTCTAGTGACGCTCTCAATCTGGTCGGCGCTCGCAAGCCCGTGTTTTGAAAGCATGGCGAGCGCAATGCCAGGCGCTGCGCGCAGCGAGCCATCGGCAATCTTGATCGAAACCGCATGACCGTTTGGGGTTCCAACCGTGAAAACTCCCTCGGCACCCAGCTTGGAGTAGAAGCCAGCCCGCAAGAATGCCGCATCCGGGGTAGTGGCATCGCCGATCAGGCTCGGGTGAGCCAAAGCGGCTGCAACCAGCTCCTTGGCCTCCAGCACAAACCTTGCGATTCCTCGCGCTAAGCCAATGGTGCTCATGGCGTGTAGCGGAGCCCCGCAACCATCGACCGCGGTCTTGGAGACCTTTTCCCCGGAAAGCTCCTCAATCACCTCATGGATAGCGAGCTGCAGCGGGTGAGTTGTAGAAAGGTAGGTGTCTAGGTCCCAGCCCTTTAGGGCTGAGGCGGCCAGGAAGCCAGCATGCTTGCCAGAGCAGTTGTGATACAGCGCAGCCGGAGCTGAGACCTTTGCCTTCATTGCTGGATTCCAGGGCAAAGCTGGCGGGCAACCCAAGGAAGACTGTGAAACCCCGGCGCCAGCAAGCATGGCCTCAACCTGGGTGATGTGGTCCTGGGTGCTGTGGTGGCTGGCCATAGTTAGGACTGTCTGTTCTTGCGGCAGTCGAAGCCCAAGCCGGTAAAGGGTTAGTGCCTGCAATGGCTTTAGGGAACTGCGCGGATAGATCAACGCTTTGCCATTGCCGTGCTCTTCGAGAACTGAGCCGTTAGGTGAAACCAGGACAGCAATGCCGTGGTGGAAGGACTCGGCAAGCCCATCCCGCTCCAGAACTGCTAGGGGAGCTAGGTCACTCGGCGTTGTAGTGGACATGCCAAAACTCTACTCTTTGGGAAACTTGAGTCATTCACACTCAACTTTCAGGAATAGTTGCTTGACATATGAGTTGTCCTACTTGAAACTTGAGTCCATACGGCTCAGGTTTGAGTCGAAGATACAAAAACTAGAAACAAAGGAGAACAAATGGGTAGGGCAGTAGGAATTGACCTAGGAACCACCAACAGCGCGGTAACCGTGCTGGAAGCAG
>CAZQHT010000060.1:0-5733 GCA_964593635.1 uncultured Aquiluna sp. | reverse complement strand
CCTGAGCACCAATCATGGTGTCGGTGTCAAGCGGGTTGCCCTGCTTGATTGCCTTCACGCGGCCCAAGGCATCGCCAAGGAACTTGTCGTAGATCGGAGCCTCGATGAGTGCACGTGAAGGACAGGTGCAAACCTCGCCCTGGTTCAGTGCAAACATGGTGAAGCCCTCTAGACACTTGTCGTAGAACGCGTCGTTCTCGTCTGCAATGTCTGCGTAGAAGATGTTCGGGCTCTTGCCACCAAGTTCTAGGGTGACCGGGATGATGTTGTCGGCTGCGTACTGCATGATCAGGCGACCGGTGGTGGTCTCTCCTGTGAATGCAATCTTTGCAATGCGGCGAGAGGAAGCTAGTGGCTTACCAGCCTCAACACCGAAGCCGTTGACGATGTTTACAACACCGGCAGGTAGTAGGTCGGCGATTAGCTCCATCACGAACAGGATCGAAACTGGAGTCTGCTCAGCAGGCTTTAGAACCACGCAGTTACCCGCTGCTAGAGCAGGAGCGAGCTTCCAAGCTGCCATCAGGATTGGGAAGTTCCAAGGGATGATCTGGCCCACAACACCAAGTGGCTCGTGGAACTGGTAGCTCACGGTGTCGTTGTCCAGCTCACCCATCGAACCCTCTTGCGCACGGATTACACCTGCGAAGTAGCGGAAGTGGTCAATTGCCAGTGGGATGTCAGCAGCCATGGTCTCGCGAACCGGCTTTCCGTTCTCCCAGGTCTCAGCGACCGAGATGCTGACAAGGTTTGCCTCCATGCGGTCGGCAATCTTGTTCAGAATGTTGGCGCGATCGGTTGGGGAGGTCTTTCCCCAGGCATCCTTTGCCTTGTGAGCGGCGTCCAGTGCCTTGTCGATGTCGGCAGCGTTTCCCCGAGCAACCTCACAGAACACCTTGCCGGTGACTGGGGTCACATTTTCGAAATACTCTCCCGAGCTGGGGGCTACATATTCGCCGCCAATCCAGTGGTCGTAACGGGTACGGAAATTCGCTACCGCTCCCGCGGTTCCAGGCTGTGCGTAAACAGTCATCTTCGACTCTTTCTACAAAATTGGTGCCTCATTGCACCGACTAATTCGACGATACGCCTGTCCAAAACTGCAGGAAAGCGAATAGCCTCCAACTATCCTTTTGCACTCCAATTGGGTAACTGTTTACCTGTACTTATGGACAGGTGAGCATTTTCTTTTTACTATTCACCTATGGCCAATGATGCTCGCGAGGATGTAGCGCTCGGAAGACGCTTTCCAATGGCCCAAACCCGGGTAGTGGTGGCCGACAAGACAGTGATTGCGCGAGTAGGAATCAGAACAATCCTGGAGCGAGCCTCCTCAACCGTTGTGGTGGCCGAGGCCCTTACCTATGAGGAGGCACTGGCCGCTGTCGAAGAGCATGCCCCAGATGTGTTGGTGATAGATCTAGACCTTGGAGATGACACCACCCGCGGTCTTCAGCTCTGCGAGGTCATCTCAGCCAAGTACTCGGGCACCAAAATCTTTTGCCTGGTTCGCAGCGCCTCAGAGTTTGTGGTGGTGGACGCGCTCCGAAGAGGCGCAACCGGCTTCTACCTCAAGGATCAGGTCACAGCCGATGAGCTCCAGAAGGCAGTCAAATCAGTGCAACGCGGCGAGACCATGCTGGGAGCAGGTGTTTCCAAGCTGATTGCCAAGAGTCTCGGCAGTGGCCATAACTCCGATCAGCTTTCAGAGCGAGAGCTGGATGTGGTTCGGCACTTGGCCAAAGGGTTGGGAAACAAAGAGATTGCCAAGGCATTGTTTATTTCCGAGTCAACAGTGAAGTTTCACGTGCACAACATCTGCAGGAAGTTTGGCTGCACGAAGCGAACCCAGGTTGTGCACTTTGCAACCAGCGCTGGGTTGCTGGCTAGTTAGTCGGAGCTGGATCCGTCTGAGTCAACATCCACGGTGCGGTCATCGTCCAAACCAGGTTCTTCGTCCTCGTAGAGGTCGGCCCACTTGTCCACATACTCCGGGTTTTGGTCCGAAGGTGCTTGGCCGAGTTCTGCCTCGAGTGCTGAGTAGTCAGTGACTGGGCTGAAGTACTTCAGCTCGCGAGCCACCTTGGTGTTCTTAGCTTTTTGACGGCCACGCCCCATGGCGAGCCCCCTTAATCTCTATGTCTTAAATCCGGGCAAAAAGCCCTTCAAACCTTTGGAAACCTTGGCACAGATACTATCAGCCCTACAGCAGTGCAAGCGCCAACATTAGCGCCAACAGGGGGATAAGTAGGTTGGTAATCAGGGTCAGCAGCAGTTGGACCAAGCGCCCGTTGTGCCAAAACTCCCAAGCCGCCTTTGATACCCCTGCGAAGGTTGAGAGTCCTCCGGCAAAGCCGACAATTGCGATAAACAAATAACCCTGAGGGAGGTCAGAACCACTCAGTAGGTAGCCGACCAAACCTGCGGCCAAGGTGTTGGTGAGAATCAATCCGAAGGGCAGTGCCCCCTGCCAACGCATCAAATAAACCCGCAGAACACTGCCCAGACCACCGGCAAAGCCAAGCATCGGGACCAGGATCCACGGGTTTAGATTCAAAGGGTTTGCTCCTTTGCAAGCTGGCGACCAACGCGATAGCCAACCCCATACATAAATACGCCACCGAAGAGCATGACCGCGAACTCCCAAGTCAGGCTCTGGTAGTCAATAAACAGTGTTACCGCGCTCATGGTGGTGAAGCCACCTGCAAAACCCAGGCCCCAAAGGTTGCGGCAGGTTTCGCTCTGAAAGTAGGGAGCCCTGGCTGTTATGCCAAGAAACAGTGAACCGAGCATGTTCACCAAGAAGATGGCGGTTAGTTCGGCGAGCGGGTAGGCCTGCTGCAGGGCAATCAGTTCAAAGATGAGGTAGCGCAGCATGGTCCCCAGCGCGCCACCCAAGAACACATACCCAACCACTTTTAGCTTGGCGGACATACCCCCAGCCTATCGCCAGCGCTGTTGTGGAACCTAGCCTCGCCAATTTAGGCTTTGCAGCGTGCAGGAAAACTACTTGGTGGGCGGTCAGTACCAAAACAACTACACCCGCGAGGAGAACAATCAGTTCACCGCGATCTTCGACGAAATCACCCAAAAGATGATTGCCTCACTGGAGTCCGGCGAAGGCTTTGACTCGGACGCGATGCAGCAGGCAGTCCAAGAGCACTTCGACTTCTGCAATCGGTTTTGGAAGCCAACGGCTGAGGCTTACAAGTCGCTCGCAATGAGCTACATCCTGCCTACCGAATACCGCGAAAGCTATGAGGGTAAAAATGCTGGCCTAGGCAAATACATCTACGACGCAATCTGCCATTTCGCCGACACTAAGTTGTCTTAGCGGCCTTTCTGGAACCCAACCTAAAGGTTGAGAAGAAGCCCAAAAGCAGGAAGCCAGCAGCAGCCCAAGCCGAGAGTTTTGCGCCATCGGTGAAAGCTTCCTCGGCAGCTAGTTTGACCTCGGCGGCCCGGTTCGCTCCGAGCGTTTCTGCAAAGGCCTGATCCAGGCCAACAATCGCTCCGCCGGCTGAGCTCACAACAGAATCAACTATCAAGACCTGACTCTGAGCATCGACCTCGAGAGCATCCAGCCTGGTTTCCAGTGAGGCCTGAGTTCCGCTGAACAACATGGTTCCCAAGACTGCGATGCCCAGAGCTGAGCCAATCTGACGCACCGTGGACTGTGAACCTGAGCCCTGCCCCGACATGTCATCTGGGACATCAACCATGATCACGCCGGTGAGCTGTGCGGTCGCAAGACCAACACCAATGCCGTAAACAAATAGCAGTGGTGCCAAAGGCAACCAGCCGGAACCCGTGGTAACGAAGAGGCCAACGCCCGCAACTCCAACCAGTTCAAGCAAAACACCAATCTGCACAGCTTTGGCAGGCGAGAGTTTTCCGCTCATCGCGCCACCTACCGCAGAGGCTAAAAACGCTCCGCCGGCTAGCCAGAGCAGCACCAGTCCAGAGCTAATTGGGCTGAGTTCGAGCACGTTTTGCAGCCAGAGCGGGATTGCAAAGAGCAGCCCAAACTCGCCCATCGAGATGATCAATGCCGCGATCGACCCATTACGGAAGGATGGGATGCTGAAAAGCCCAAGGTCCAAAAGCACGCCCTTGCCGCGCCTTGCGCGGTCAAGTTCCCACCAAACAAATAGCAGGGTGGTCAGAACTGAAATCAGCAGTGCAACTGGCACCACCGAAACCATGTCGGTTGGCCAGACCCAGCCAAAGAGCTCAAATTGCTTGTTTGGGTTTTGCTCCCACCAGCCATAGACCCGGCCCTCGATTAGACCAAAGACCAAAGTTGCAAACATGACCACAGAAAGCGCGGCCCCGACAATATCCAACCTCGACTTCACCGCAGCCTTTGATTCAGGAACCGTGAGCCAGAGCCCGATCAGAATCAGCAGTCCAATCGGCAGGTTGATCAAAAAGGCCCAGCGCCAGGAGAAGTCAGTTGCGAGCCAGCCGCCAAGAACCGGACCGATGGCAACCATGCCACCGATGGTTGCGCCCCAGATTCCAAAGGCGATGCCGCGCTCTTTGCCCTGGAAGTTTGCATTCACCAAAGACAGGGTGGTTGGCAACACCATTGAGCCACCGATGCCCTGAACCACGCGGGCCATGATCATTTCGGAGGCAGACTCTGTTTGCCCAGCCCACACCGAGCTCACAATAAAGATCGCAACACCAATGATGAGTAGTCGTCTGCGCCCAATCTGGTCGCCGAGCGATCCCCAAATCAAGAGCAATGCGGCAAAGACCAGCACATAGCTTTCCTGAACCCACTGCACCTCGGTGCTGGTGAGGGAAAGGTCGGTGATGATTGCGGGGAAGATGGTGTTGACGATGGTGCCGTCGATGATGACGATCGAGATTGCCATCGAAATGACGACTAATCCAAGCCATCGATTTTGAAGTTTCAAGAGATTCCTTTGTGCCGAGCTGAATTGAGAAGACCGGCTTAGTTAGAGCAGCACTAGTGTGTGGATGTGCTCACTACTCAAAACCTAGTCGCTTTTTTGGCGGTTGCACTGGTCATCATTGTGATTCCTGGACCCAGTGTCGTATTTACGATAGGTCGGGCACTTGTTCTGGGCTCAGGCCCTGCGGTGCTCAGCGTGCTGGGAAACGTGTTCGGGGTTGGGGTCCAGATTTTGGCCGTTGCCTTCGGAGCTGGCACTTTGCTGGCTCAGTTCCCAACTGCCTTTTTTGCAGTCAAGATTCTTGGCGCAATGTTTTTGATTTACCTAGGTATTGATGCCTTCAGGCATCGCCTTGACCCAATCGCGCTGGCAGAAAACGAAACCTACAGTCGCAAGGCAATCCTTTCGCAGTCCTTTGTGGTGGGCATCACCAACCCAAAAACCATCGTCTTCTTTTTGGCTGCCTTTCCGCAGTTCGTTACCCCTGGTGAAAACCCAGTGATTCAGATGCTTTTCATGGGACTGATTTTCTCGGTGATCGGATTCTTCTCGGACTCGATCTGGGCCTTGGCTGCCGGAACGGCAAGGCACTGGTTTGGAAAGAGTCAATCCAGACTTGGGGTGCTGCGAGGCGGCGGCGGGCTTTCGCTCTCGCTGCTTGGTCTCTACATGGCCTATGAGGCAATCAAGGTCGGCATCTAAAGCCTTAGGAAAAAGAAAAGACGGACAGTAAGTTCTGTCCGTCAATCGAAAGTGGCTCCGACGGGCGTCGATCCCGTGACCTCACGATTTTCAGTCGTGCGCTCTA
>CAZQHT010000059.1:0-5994 GCA_964593635.1 uncultured Aquiluna sp. | reverse complement strand
GCAGCTGGTAGCGCACCTGCATGGCATGCAGGGGGTCAGGGGTTCAAATCCCCTCAGGTCCACCGATAATCATCTCAACTAGGGAATTTTCAGCCCCTTCTTTCTCTTGCTTTCAATAAGGGCAGGAGCTTTATGGCAGTCAATCCACACGGCATTCATCACGTAACGGCCATCGCTTCGGATCCGCAGCGCAATGTTGATTTCTACACACGTGTTCTTGGCCTAAGGCTTGTTAAGCAGACCGTGAACTTTGATGCTCCCAACGTTTGGCACCTTTACTACGGCGATGCCGAGGGTAAACCCTCATCGATTCTCACCTTCTTCCCTTGGCCTGGCGTTGTCAGGGGCAAAGAGGGTGCTGGGCTAACCACGGCGACCAGCTTCTCGGTTCCACCGGAGTCAATCGGCTTCTGGCATCAGCGCTCTATAGATCTTGGGTTAGAGGCTCACGCTCCGGAGCAAAGGGGCGAAAGTGAAGTCCTCACACTTTTTGATTACGACGGGATGCGCCTTGAGCTAGTTGCCACCGAGGGCGACGAGAGATCTGGTTGGGATGGAGTTGCGGATATTCCTGCCGAGCACGCGGTACGGGGCCTTCATTCAGTGACTCTGACCGAGAGGTCGATTGATCCAACCGCTGGCATGCTCACTAATTTGTTGGGTATGGAGCTTTCAGCCGAGAGTAACTCCAGCGCAAAGTTCGCTATGGGTTCGGGTGCATCTGGAGCACGTGTTCAAGTCGATGGGGGAGTTCAAGAGCGTGGCCTGCAGGCTGGAGGAACTGTCCACCACGTGGCATTCAGCGCCCCTGATCTGCCGACCATGGAGCTTTGGCAGCAGGAGCTCCTATCTCGGGGAGTTCAAGTCACCCAGATCATGGACCGTCAGTACTTCAAGAGCATTTACTTCCGCGAACCAGGGGGAGTGCTATTTGAAATAGCAACCGATGACCCAGGATTCGCCACCGACGAACCCTTGTTGGAGCTTGGGAAGAAGCTCAAACTTCCACCCTGGCTCGAGCCTTCTCGTGAGCAGATTCAGCAGTCTCTTCCGCCGATTAGTGTTGTGTAGATGGCTAACAACGACCTATCACGACCGCACGTCTTCCTGCCCGGCAATGAGCGAACCCTGCTTCTTTTGCATGGAACCGGTGGTGACGAGAACGACTTGATTCGGCTTGGTAAAGCGCTGGACCCAGAGGCAGCCCTCCTTTCTCCGCGTGGCATGTATGTAGAAGCTGGGATGAACAGGTTCTTCGAGCGCTACTCGGACGGCAGCTTTAACGAGGATTCGATTCGTGAGGCAGTCGAAGAACTCGCAGCATTTCTAGAGGCTGCCGCCAAGGAGTATGCACTCGACACTTCAAAGATCTGTGCTGCTGGATTCTCAAATGGAGCTAACACTGCTGCAGCACTTATGGTCACGCATCCGAATTTGCTCGCTAAGGCGGTGCTTTTTGGCTCGACAAGGCCATTCGTGGACTTCAGCTTTCAACCCGATTTAACTGGCAAGCAGATCTGGATAGCCAATGGTGACTTTGATTCTTATGCGCCAAATGAGATAACAGAGGAATGGGTCACGCAACTTCGCAGCTTCGGGGCCGATGTCACCTGGCTGAGACACCCGGGTGGCCACCAGATTTCCCCTGCACATCTGCAGGAAATTTCCAGTTCACTGAATTAGACTCCGAAAAAGTTTCATTTGAAAGGACTCTTGTGGCGATATCTCACAACCCAGTTTTCAATCAGTCGCTGAAGGCAGGGCTGCAGTCATTGCAGCAGGATCAGGTTGATGCCGACTTCTCGCGCATGACCCAGGGTCCAATGACCCTAGAGGGCACCGCTTCCAAGGTGATCGGTCTATTCATGCTTGTTCTGGCTGGTGCCGGAGCTATTTGGATCACTGGAGCCTTCAGCCTCGCGTTCCCCGCAATGTTTGTTGGTCTAGGTCTCGGTCTGTGGGCGAGCTTCTCAAAGAAGGTGCGTCCAGGGCTTTACTTTGCCTACGCCTTTGTTCAGGGTGTCTTCATCGGAGGCATCAGCGGCATCTTTGAGCAGATGTATCCAGGTATCGCACAGACTGCGGTTCTAGGAACCCTGGCCACCGCTGGCTCTATGTTTGCCGCCTACCGTTTCGGTTGGGTGAAGGTGGACGCTAGATTCACTCGCTTCATGATGTTCGCCCTCATCGGCTACTTCGCATTTGCCATGATCAACCTTGGCTTCTCGATGTTCGCCGGCATGAGCGCATACTCATCTCCATTTGGTTGGTTGATTGCTCTAGTGGGCGTCGGTCTTGCTGCCTTCACTCTGAACCTTGACTTCGAGCAGATTCGTCAGGGTGCTGCCGAGCGTTGGCCTAAGGAGATGGAGTGGCGCGCAGCCTTTGGTTTGACCGCAACTCTGATCTGGCTTTACGTCGAGATTCTTCGCATGCTCTCGATCTTCAACCAGAACAACTAGCTAGCTTTCGCCGAGAACTGCTGCCATAGCTGGCGCAGGTCCCAGGCGTTCTCAGCCAGGATAGAGACCCCTCGCACTCCGGTGCGGCGGGTCTTTCCTGATATCAGGAGAAGTTTGTTTTGGAATAGCAGGTGAGCTGTCCTGCGTTGCGCCTCATCGAAGAAGGTTGCATCTGCACAACCGGTGCCGTCATCCAGGCTTATGAAGACAACTCTTTTGCCGCTTCGCATTGGCGGGCTTTGAGTTGCGATTCTTACTCCAGCCACCAAAACCTCGGTGTTGCTTCTTAGGTTCACCAGCTCACTTGCCCTGGTTACTCCCATCTCGTCCAGCATGTCTTGAAACTGTTCTAGCTGGTGTCCAGAGATGTCCATCCCGGTGATGGCCATTTCCTGCTCCACCTGCTCGCCTTGAGTGCTTGGGGTGTTTCCGGTTGGGAGCTCGGTCAGATTGTTGAGGTCAAAACTGAGTTGATTCTTATCGTTCTTCGGTGCTGGCTTAGCACTGAGTTGCCTCACTCGAACCAGCAGGTCACCCCTTCTTGCTTGCGCATGAATCGGGTCGATGCCGGCTAGTCGATCCAGAGCGCCTATCAGGGCCAATCGTTCGAGGGTTCTCCTGGAGGGCCTTGCCCTCAAGTAGAGGTCAGCAAGATCCACAAACGGTTGCTCACATATGATGCGCTCCACCTCGGGCCCTGAGATGCCCGAGACTTCGTTGATTGCCATTCTGACTCCGTAATCGTTGCTTGTTTTCTCGACTCGGTATTCGTTTGTTGATTGATTCACGTCTATTGGCAGCAGATTTACTCCTAGCCTCCTAGCCTCGGCCAGGATCAATCGCTTTGGATACATGCCTGGGTCATGGGTTAGTAGTCCCGCAATGAACTCGGTTGGGTAATGGGTCTTTAGATACGCCGACTGATAGGTGGGAACTGCAAACGCAGCTCCATGGGCCTTGCAGAACCCAAAGGAACCAAACCCCTCGATGATTGCCCAAACTCTGGCTATTACCTCCGGGGTGTAGCTTCTGGCCGATGCTGACTTCTTGAAAAAGACTTCTGCAACATGTGCCTTTGCTGGGTTTGCCAAAACCCTTCGCATCTCGTCTGCCTTTGCGAGCGTGCAACCGGTCATCACCTGCATGATGCGCATTAGCTGCTCGTGAAAAACCACGACCCCGAAGCTCTCTTCGAGGATTGGTCGTAGGTCAGGGTGGATGTAGTCGGGTTGGATGAAACCATGTCTGCCATCTAGGTAGGGGGAGATCATGTTCCCCTTCATCGGGCCAGGTCGAAACAGTGAAATCTGCATGGTTAGGTCATTGAAGCGTGTCGGTTGGTGCTTGCCGGTTAGCTCACGTTGCCCTGGGCTTTCAATCTGAAAGATCCCCAGGGTATTGGTGGTGCGAATCAGCTTGTAAACAGCGGGGTCATCCTTTGGGACCGCATCCAGTTCAAGTTCTTTACCTTGCACTCTCGAAATCTCTTTGACGGTGTAGGCCATTGCGCTTTGCATTCGGACACCCAGGACATCGAGCTTGAGAAAGCCCATCGGGTCCATATCGTCTTTATCGAACTGGCTCATCGGCAGCCCCAGACCGCTGGGTTCGGTTGGGGTCAGTGATAGAAGCGATGAGTTTCCAAGAATCACTCCGCAGGGATGCATCGATATAAACCTCGGGAGCTTGTCTAGGCGCTGAGTGATATCGACCAGCAGGTTTAGTTTTCTATCCTGCTCAGCCAATCGAGCAAAGTCCTCCAGCTCGGGCTTTTGACCCAGCTCTCTTCTAAAGTTCCGAGCTGAGAAGCGCCACATGCTTTTGGCTATCTGATCAATTTGCTCATCGTCCAAACCAAGGGCAAGGCCTGAATCTCGAACCGCACCGCGTCCCCGATAGGTGGATTGCATGGAGAGCAGTGTTACTCGATTGCCGCCGTAGCGCCGAAAGATTGCTCGGTAGATGTCATGTCTTCTTGCAGATTCAACATCGATGTCAATATCCGGCAGTGTGCTGCGCTCGGTAGAAAGAAACCTTTCGAACAATAGGCCCTCGGCAAGTGGATCAACCCCACTTATGCCAAGCAGATAGTTGATTAGCGAGCCAGCACCCGAACCTCGGGCTGCGATTCTGATTCTCATGTCCCGAATCATCTGAGCCACATCCGCAACGGTTAGAAAGTAGGTGGCAAATCCGAGCTGATTCACGGCAATTAGTTCTTTAGAAAGTCGATGTTGAATTTGAGCCAAGTCACTGGCTTTTGCATTGGGGTAGCGCCAGGAGATTGCAGCGTGCGACTTTTGCCACAGCACCTCAAAGGGGTTTTCGGTTATGCCAAGTGAGGACTGCTCTGGAGTCTTTGGTTGACCCCAGCCACAATCAGAAACTGGATCCAGGTAGCAAGCTTCCGCAATCCGCTGTGTTCTATCAAGTAACCCTCGAGCCAGGAGCGTATCCTCGGTGATTTCAAGCGCAATCGCAGCCATTTGATTAGCTGGCTTGAGCCAAGCCTGAGCATTTGGTTGCGGTGTAAACAAGCCCAGCGCCTCGAGCGTCCTAGCCGAATCCAAAACATCTGCCGTGAGCGCGTCATCTGGTTCCAGGTATCTAGCGGCATTGGTTAGAACACTGCGAACCCCATGGCTAAGCGCAAGCTCCAGCATCGCCCTGGCGTGATCATTCGAGTATTCGGTTCCGGGTTCGGTTAGTTGGCTAACAACCTCGATAACCAGGCGCTCTTTCCCAAATAGCTCTATCCAGCTCGATAGCTCCTGACTCGCTAGAGCAGGGGAGTGCATTACCAAGCGAGCGAGTTGTGAGTCGTGACCCAGGAGCACAATGCAACCTTTGCTGAGCTCTGCAAGCGCCGCTCTGGTTAGCCCCGGTTCCTTTTTCTTTGAGCCGTGGTGAGCGGCGGAGACTGTTTTGCACAGCGAGGCCCAACCCGCTCCCTTTTGTCGACCTAGAGCCAATACGGTGACTCGACTGTCATCTACCTTCAGGTTTGCGCCCACTATTGGAGCCAGGCCTAGCTTGACTGCAGCTCCAATGTGCTTAACCGCCCCGTAGAGCCCATCTCTGTCTGTGATAGCCAGTGCTTCAAAACCAAGCGACTTAGCAGCTTCAGCGAGCTGTTCGGGGCGGTTTACGCCGTAGTGGGCAGAGTACGCAGAGGCCACATTGAGGTGAACAAAGCTCACTTACTGAACCTCCTGGACCACCCAGGTGTCTTGAGGGAGTTGGTGTCTGATCTCGAAGAAGGCAACGGTGTCACCGCAGCTTGCCCACAGTCGCCACATCTCGGTTTCCATTACCGCACTACCAACGCCCCTGGGCGCAGCTTCTGCTGATTCCCACCACAGCTTGCGTGAATACCAGCGGACCGGCCTGGAGGTAACCAGGTAGCTTTTCCCTCGGTATTTGAACGACAGGGGTGCGCCGTCGCTGTCCTGCAAAACGCCCAGGATCTCTTCAGTCTGCATTTCCCCATGCCTCTCTTTATTCGAACAAATGTTCGAATAAAGAGAGTTTA
>CAZQHT010000058.1:0-6122 GCA_964593635.1 uncultured Aquiluna sp. | reverse complement strand
TACCCAGGCGGTCTAACCGCTACCACTTACTCCGAGCTATTGGAGAAGAACCCAGAGCGTGCAGTCGAGAAGGCGATCCGCGGCATGTTGCCAAAGAACTCCCTGGGCGACCAGCAGCTAAGCAAGCTGAAGGTTTACAAGGGTGACACCCACCCTCACGTTGCTCAGCAGCCAAAGCCATTCAACATCTCTCAGATCGCCCAGTAAGGAATAGAACCTTGGCAGAGAACACCGCTTTAGAGACCGAGACCGAGTCAGAGGCAACCACCTCCTACACCACCGAGTCGGCACCTGTGAAGGTAGTTCGCTCACGTGGCGACCTAACCCAGCCAGGTTCTGGCACCGGCCGCCGCAAGGAGGCAGTTGCTCGCGTTCGCCTGGTTCCAGGCACCGGCAAGATCACCGTAAACGGTCGCACTCTTGAGGACTACTTCCCAAACAAGCTTCACCAGCAGCTGATCACTGACCCGTTCACGGTCTTGGAGCTGCAGGGTGCTTATGACGTCATCGCACGTATTGACGGCGGTGGCATTGCAGGTCAGGCTGGTGCGTTGCGTCTAGGCATTGCTCGTTCATTGAACGGCATTGACCAGGACAACAACCGTGCGACCTTGAAGAAGGCTGGCTTCCTCCGCCGTGACTCTCGCGTGATTGAGCGCAAGAAGGCCGGTTTGAAGAAGGCCCGCAAGGCCAGCCAGTTCTCCAAGCGCTAAAGACTACGCTTCTGCCATGGGCAGGCTCTTTGGAACCGATGGTGTTCGCGGCATAGCGAACAAAGACATCACAGCCGAATTTGCACTCAGTTTGGCGCAGGCTGCTGCCTACGTAATGACTGAGGATGCTCGCAAGCGCGGCGATCGCCCAAGAGCAGTTATTGCCCACGACCCAAGAATCTCCAGCGACTTCATCTCTGCCGCGGTTTGCGCAGGACTTGCCTCCTCAGGTGTTGACGTATTCGATGCTGGAGTTGTTCCAACCCCTGCAGCTGCATACCTAACCGCAGACCTAGACGCAGATTTTGGCGTCATGATCTCTGCCTCTCACAACTCTGCTCCTGACAACGGCATCAAGTTCTTCTCGCGCGGTGGGCACAAGCTGCCGGACACTACCGAAGACAAGATCGAGCAAGCTCTCGGTCAGTCGCTGAAGCCAATCGGTTCAGAGGTTGGCAGGGTTACCCGTTTTGCTGATGCCGAAGACCGCTACCTACTTCACCTGCTAGGGACCATTCCAAACAGACTCGACGGCCTAAAGATTGTGTTGGACTGCGCTAACGGTGCAGCGAGCGCTATCTCACCTCAAGCTTTCGCGGATGCTGGCGCAAAGATTGTCGTGATTGGTGCTGACCCGGATGGCAACAACATCAACCAGGGCTGTGGCTCCACTCACCTCACCGCTTTGCAGGCAGCAGTCATTTCAAATGGTGCCGACTTGGGCATCGCCCACGACGGTGACTCAGACCGCTGCCTAGCGGTTGATCACACTGGAGCCATTGTGGATGGCGACCACATCATGACTGTTCTGGCCCTGGCCATGAAGGACTCTGGGCAGCTTGCCCGAAACACTTTGGTCACAACCGTGATGAGTAATCTCGGGCTGAAGATTGCGATGCGGGATGCAGGTATTGGGCTCATCGAGACTAAGGTTGGCGACCGCTATGTTCTTGAGGCAATGCGCGAGGGCGGCTACTCACTTGGCGGCGAGCAGTCCGGCCACATCGTGTTCTCGCAGTATGCAACCACTGGAGACGGCATCTTGACCGGCCTTCACCTTGCGGCGAAGGTTGCATCCTCCGGCAAGAGCCTGCGCGAGCTAGTTTCTGTGATGCCAAACTTCCCTCAGGTTCTTATCAACGTTCCAGGAGTGGACAAGTCAAGAGTCGACTCTGACTCTGAACTGCAGGACTTTGTCGCCCAGGCAACTGCCGAGCTTGGGGACCGTGGGCGAGTTCTGCTTCGCGCCTCCGGCACCGAAAACCTCGTGCGGGTGATGGTCGAAGCCGCAGATCAGGGCACCGCTCAGAGCTGGGCAGAGCGAATTGCTGGCCTAGTGGAAAAGCGCTTAGCCCTTTGAGAACCTTCCAACTCCGCAGATACGAGCTCGAACCAGCTCTAGCTGAACAGTTTGCCGCCTGGGTTGTAAGCGAGATCATCCCGCTTCGTGAGGCCATGGGCTACACAGTTCACTGGCGTTACCTTGACCGTAAGAACTCAGAGTTTGTTTGGCTGGTTTCACTAGAGGCTACCGAGGCTGAGTTTGAAGCTCAAGATGACCTCTGGATGGCCTCTGCTGAGCGGGCGGTTGCAGTTGCATCGATGCCCAAGGCACTGATGAAGGTGCACGCAAGCTTCGTCACACCTTTCTGAGAAGCACTCGCTCTACTCGGTGCCCATCACCCTTCTGCATGACGAGGGTTGCCCTGGACTTGGTGGGTTCGATGTTCTCCCTCAGGTTTGGGAGGTTGATGTCGTTCCAGAAACCAATAGCCCGCTGCATTGCCTGCTCTTGAGTTAGCTCGGTTGTGAGCTGGTGGAAGTATGAGGCGGGGTTAGTAAAAGCCGAGTCCCAGAGCTGTTCAAACCTAGACAGGTACCACTTCTCGATGTTCTTGGTGTCGGCATCAATGTAGATGGTGAAGTCAAAGTAATCGCTCAGTGCTAGCTCTTGGCCAATGCTTGGCGGCTGGAGAACATTTAGGCCCTCCAGGATCAACACATCTGGAGCTGTCACGGTGTCAAATCTCTCCGGCACGATGTCATAGCTCAAGTGTGAGTAAACCGGAACCTGAACATTGTTCTTGCCAGATTTGATCTCGCTCACAAACTGCAGCAGTCGCTTGCGGTCATAGCTTTCTGGAAAGCCCTTGCGGTGCATGATCCCGCGACGCTCAAGTTCGGCGTTTGGATAAAGGAAGCCATCGGTGGTAACCAGCTCAACCTTTGGGGTTTTGTCCCAGCGCTGCAGCAGCTCCTTGAGCAGGCGAGCAACTGTTGATTTGCCGACCGCAACCGACCCTGCGATTCCAATGATGAACGGGGTTCTGGCTGCACGCTCACCAAAGAATTCACTCGAAGAGCGGTGCAAATCCTGAGTTTCAGTTGCGTAGATCGAGAGCAGTTGGCTCAGCGGTAGGTAAACCTCGGAAACCTCTTTGAGGTCAAGCAGATCGCCCAGACCGCGAAAGCTGTCGAGCTCGGCTTCGGTTAGTGGCAGGGAGCTGGCTTGACCGAGCTCAGCCCAGTCAGCGCGCTCGATTGCGAGGTATGGGGAAAGGCCCTCCAGGCCGCGCGCTGCACTCACAAGGGGCTATTCTGCCCTAGATTAGAGCCCATGTGTGGAATCGTGGGCTACGTAGGCTCGGGGTCAACACTCGATGTTTTGCTTGGGGGCCTAAAGCGCCTTGAGTATCGAGGTTATGACTCTGCCGGTGTATCAGTAATTGACCCTGAACTAGGTCTTCAGACTCGTAAGCGAGCTGGAAAGCTTGGCGTTTTGGTAGCTGAGCTCGAGCAAAACCCAATCCAGGATGCACACATCGGGATTGGCCACACCCGCTGGGCAACCCATGGCGCACCAACCGATGGAAATGCCCACCCTCACCTGGGTGGAAGCCACCAAAAACTTTCTCTGATTCACAACGGCATCATCGAGAACTTCTCCGAGCTAAAGGCAGAGCTTCTGGCTGATGGCGTGAAATTCGCCTCTCAAACTGACTCCGAAGTTGCAGCCCACCTGGTGGCCCGCGAGTATGAGGTCACCGGTGACCTGACTCAAGCCTTTAGAAGCGTTGTGAACCGCCTGCACGGTGCATTCACTCTGCTCTGCATCCACGAGGACCACAAAGACCTGATCCTCGCCGCAAGAAGAAACGCACCATTGGTGATTGGTCTTGGAGATGGCGAAAACTTCCTGGGAAGCGACGTTGCAGCCTTTGTCGAACACACCAAGCGTGCAGTTTCGGTTGGGCAGGACGAGATTGTCGAGCTTCGCTCAGACAGCGTGAAGGTCACCTCCTTCGCTGGAGCGCCTGCTCAGATTGAAGAGTTCACCGTGGACTGGGATGCGTCGAGCGCCTCTAAGGGCGGCTGGCCATCGTTTATGGCCAAGGAGATCGCCGACCAGCCGCAGGCTGTTGGCGACACCTTGATGGGAAGACTTGCTTCAGACGGTTCGGTGAAGCTTTCCGAGTTTGAAGGTCTTGAGACTTTGGCCTCGGTAAACCGAATCATCATCACCGCTTGCGGCACTGCTGCCTACGCCGGAGAGGTTGCTAAGTACGCAATCGAGAAGTGGGCCAAGCTTCCCACCTCGGTCGAACTGGCACACGAGCTTCGCTACCGCGACCCTGTAATCGACGACAAAACCCTGGTCATCGCAATCAGCCAGTCGGGCGAGACAATGGACACCTTGATGGCCATTCGCTACGTGAAAGAGCGCGGCGCAAAGGTCTTGAGTATTTGCAACACCCAGGGCGCAACCCTGGCCCGCGAATCCGATGCCACCATCTACACCCACGCTGGCCCAGAGGTTGCGGTTGCATCAACCAAGGCCTTCACGGCTCAGATCACTGCAGGACTTCTGGTCGCACTAGCCCTAGCCTCACTGCGCAAGAGCATGCCCGAGTCAGAACTCAAGCAGCTGGGCCAAGAGCTGTTGAAGCTGCCTCGCGGAGTCAAGTCAGTACTTGAGTCGGTGGACCGCATGCGTGAGCTCGGCAAGCAGCTCTCAAACGCTAAGTCAGTTTTGTTCCTGGGCCGAAACGTTGGATTTCCGATTGCTATGGAGGGTGCTCTCAAGCTCAAGGAGCTCGCCTATATTCACGCCGAAGGCTTTGCCGCTGGCGAGCTCAAGCACGGTCCAATTGCTTTGATCGAAGAGGGCCAGCCGGTAATCGTGATTGTGCCATCACCAGATGGTGAAGACTCAC
Organism: uncultured Aquiluna sp.; assembly: GCA_964593635.1. GTDB lineage: Bacteria > Actinomycetota > Actinomycetes > Actinomycetales > Microbacteriaceae > Aquiluna. Next base: position 1,195 of record CAZQHT010000058.1, on the reverse strand, counting down.
TTCACCCCAAGGTGGTCTCCAACATCCAGGAGATCAAGGCCCGTGGAGCAAAGGTGATTGCGATTGCGGAGGCTGGAGACAGCAACGTTGGTGATGTAGCGGACGAGGTGTTCTTTGTTCCAAAGATTCACCCACTCATGGCTGCGGCTCTAGCGGTAATCCCACTTCAGGTTTTCGCCATGGAGTTAGCAACAGCCAAGGGGTTGGATGTTGACCAGCCTCGAAACCTGGCCAAGAGTGTGACGGTTGAGTAGTTGATCACCGGTATCGGTATCGACCTCTGTTCAATCCCTCGGCTTGCCGAGTCTTTGGCCCGAACCCCAAATCTCCTAACAAGGATTTTTCACGAGTCTGAGCAGAGCCTTCCAGTGAATTCTTTGGCTGCTCGCTTCGCGGCTAAGGAGGCCCTAGCCAAGGCGATTGGCAATCCCAAACTTCTGGTCTGGAACGAGATTGAAGTTGTGAAGGACGAGTTGGGCAAGCCAAGTTTTGTCTTTCACGGCAGCACCAAGTCGGAGATTGAAAAGCTCAACGTTCGCTGCCTGCTATCACTTAGCCACGAGCTGGAGCTTGCAACCGCGATGGTTGTGCTGGAGGCTTTGTAGATGCGCGAGATAAGAGTTGACCTAAAGGCGGTAGTTGCCAACTACCAAGCCATTTCTTCTCGCACCAAAGCTAAAGTCTGCGCGGTTGTGAAGGCTAACGGTTATGGCCATGGCATGCATGAGGTTGCTCAAGCGCTTGAAGCTGCAGGTGTGGACGCGTTGGCGGTTGCCGATCTCGACGAAGCGATGGAGCTCCGTCTGGCTGGCATCAAATCCAGGTTGATCTGTTGGTTGTTGAACCCAACTGATGACTTTGAATCGGCAGTAGAGCAGCAGATTGAACTAGGTGTCTCGAACTTCGAGGTTTTGGACAAGATTCCTGCGGGAGCCAAGCTTCACATCAAGGTCGACACCGGCCTTGGCCGCAATGGCTTCACTGAGGCGCAATGGCCGGAACTCTTCAACCGCTTGGCAGGGCAGAAACTAACTGGTCTGTTCTCACACCTCGCCAACACCTCAGAGGCAGAGGACCGCAAGCAGCACGCAAAGTTTGAAAGTGCATTGGCACTTGCAGCCTCACACGACATCGAGATTCAAGACAGGCACCTAGCTGCAACAGCAGGCACACTGAGCTACCCAGAAATGCACTA
>CAZQHT010000057.1:0-6313 GCA_964593635.1 uncultured Aquiluna sp. | reverse complement strand
ATTGAGAAAGAGCTACTTGAGCAAGGCAGTGGCGCTAGCCGGCGCAGCTGCACTTACCCTCGGTATCGCAGGTTGCGCAACACCTGCTGCCGAGGAGACCGCAACCGAGACCACAGCTGCTGCTGAGGAACTAACCATTGCTTTCGTAATGGGTGCTGAGAGCGACCCTTTCTTCCAGGCAATGAAGCTGGGAGCTGAGGAAGAGGCTGCTGCACAGGGTGTGACCCTAATCTGGCAGGGAGACCCTGCTAACTACTCACCAGAGACTCAGATCCCAATCGTGGACAACGTTTTGGCTCTACAGCCAGATGGCCTAGTGCTAATCCCAACCGACCCAACTGCTCTACAGGCATCTGTCACCAAGGCAGTAGCTCAGGGCATCGTTGTTGCAAACGTTGACACCCGCGTTGGCGACCTAAGCGACGTTCTTATCTTCATCACCGGAGACAACGTTGACGGTGGCGCGAAGGCTGCGGATGCAATTGCTAACGCAATCGGCTACACCGAGGGCGAGACCTACGAAGTTGTAATCGGTCTAACCAGCGCAACTGCAACCACCAACGTTTCACGCAAGGAAGGCTTCGAGGCAACTGTTGCTTCCAAGTACCCAGGCATCAAGATCGTTGACGTTGCTTACTCAGAGGCAAACCCTGAGAAGGCTGCAACCAACGTAAACAACTGGCTAACCAAGTACCCAGGTCTAGACGGCATCTTCGCGATTGACGGAACCAACGCATCAGGTGCTGCTGCAGCACTAGAGGCTAAGGGTCTAGTTGGTCAGGTTGCTCTAGTTGGCTACGACGCTTACCCAGACAACGTTGCAAAGATCCAGAACGGTATCTTCACCGCTCTAATCGCACAGGACCCAGCTGCTGAGGCTCGTCTAGCAATCAGGACTCTCGTAGAGTTCCTTCGTAACGGAACCCGCCCTGCATCTGCAGAGGTTGTAATCCCGAACGTAACGCTAGACAAGAACACTTCTGCAGATGACCTGAAGAAGTACACCTACGTAGCCAACTAAGTTACGTAAACAAAGATACAAAGGGGTTATAAATGTCCAGCAGCCAACAAACCTTGCGCCTTGAGAAATTCAAAGCCGTCGCAGGGAATCAGAACTCGATTCTGCTATCGGTGTTGATTGCACTTGCAATCATCTTCACCCTCGCAGAACCTAAGTTCTTCACAACCGCCACAGCCGGCAACATCTTGACGGACTGGGGATCGATTGTGTTGTTGGCTGCTGGGCAAACCCTGGTAATCATCTCGGGAGGCATCGACCTATCGGTCGGTGGCATCCTGGCAATTAGCGGCGTCACCTCAGCTTGGGTGATGTCCACAGTCTTGGGCTTTGACATCACCACCACAGGTAGCGATGCTCACGGACCGATGCTCGTTGGAGCATTGGTTGCCGTGACCACCGGTTTGGTGGTGGGGCTGATAAATGCCTTCCTAATCACCAAGCTAAAGATCGTGCCATTTGTGGCAACCCTTTCAACCATGGGTGCGACCCTAGGTTTTGCAATCATCATCTCCAACGGCATGCCAATTGGAGGACCGAACGACTTCAGCCTCATCACCCCAATCAACAATGACTGGATGCCGTTGAGCTGGGCTGTAGTTGGGGTAATCATCGTGGTCACAATCGTGGGACTCTTCCTACACAAGTCCCGCTTCGGACTTCACACCTACGCAATTGGCTCAAACACATTCGCTGCAAGAGCAGCCGGTATCAATGTTGAGCGCCACCTAACCAAGGTCTACGCGCTAGCCGGAGCGCTTGCTGGTCTTGCTGGCTTCTACGTTTACATTCGCTTAGGAGCTGGTTCACCTTCCTCGGGTGTGATGCGTGAGCTGGATGCCATTGCCGCCGTAGTAATCGGTGGCGCATCACTGATGGGTGGAGTCGGTCGAATGATCGGCACCGTGCTCGGAGCCCTAATTCTTTTCACTGTCCAGTCCGGCCTGATCATGGCCGGTGTAGCACCTGACTGGAAGAAGGTAGTAGTTGCTGTTCTAATCGCAGCAGCCGTGGCCGCACAAACCCTTAGACCCGCGAACAGGCAGAGGTAGGTAGAAATGTCTGAAGTTATCTACGAAGTACGCGGCGTATCAAAGCGCTACGGATCAGTTGTTGCCCTCGAAGGCGCAAGCCTCAAGCTTCACGCAGGTGAGGTCGTCGGACTAGTTGGAGACAACGGTGCCGGCAAGTCGACCCTGGTAAAGGTGCTCTCCGGAGCCCACATGCCAGACGATGGTGAGATTTATCTTGATGGCCAAAAGGTCTCCTGGGAGAACCCTCGCCAGGCACTTGAGTCTGGAATCGAAACCCTCTACCAGGACAGCGGACTCGCGCCTCACCTAACCGTGAGCAAGAACGTTTTCCTCGGTCGCGAAATCTTGAAGAAGGGCTTCCTCGGCAAACTTGGCTTCTTGGACTCCAAGGCCATGGAGGAAAAGGCTCACGCTGAGCTAGAGCGAGTTGGCATTGCAGTGCCGGCTTCAAACCGTTCGGTTAGCCAGCTCTCCGGTGGTCAGCGCCAGGCTGTTGCCATTGGTCGAGCAGTTGCTTGGGCGCGCAAGGTAATCATCTTGGACGAGCCAACCAACCACCTGGGTGCTCGTCAGGCCGGTGAGGTTTTGCAGGTGATCAAGGAGGCCAAGAAGAAGGGCCTCGGAGTTATCTTCATCTCCCACACCCTGCCCCACGTTCTTCAGGTGACCGATCGAATCGTGGTGCTAAGGCTTGGCCGCGTTGTGAAAGATGCGCCGACCAGCGAGTTCACTGGAGACACTTTGGTGGGAACCATAACTGGAACCATTCAGACCATCCCAGAAGACGCCGAATGACCCCGCTTTACCTAATTGCAGAGATCTACCCGCACCCAGAGAAACTAGTTGAAGCCCGAGAGGCATTTGACGAGCTGATCGTCAAGACCCTTCAAGAGCCAGGCTGCCTGCTCTATGACTTAGTCATCGAGCAAGGCAGCGACCACTGGCTAATGCTTGAAAAGTGGGCCTCAAAAGAGGCTTGGGAGCAACACATGGAAACTGACCACGTGAGACAGATCAACGCTGTTGCACCAACCTTGACTAGCAAGGAAACTGTGCTTCGCTTTCTGCACCCAGTGACCGAGAAGGTTCAGAGCTAACCCTTTATAGGATGAGTTCATGAAGTTCATGATCTTTGTCATTGACCAGCAGTCCCGTTCAGCAAGCACTAATGAGATGGCTGCAATAGATGAGTTCAACAACTCGCTCCAGGCCGATGGTCACTGGGTTATGGCGGCAGGTCTAGCAGACCCGACCAAGGCAACCCTGATTGACAACGCCTCTGGAAGGGGTGATGTAACCGGTGGTTCGCTCTTCTCTAACGACGACTTCTACAGCGGTTTCTGGATTATCGATGCGGCCTCTGAAGAGCTTGCTTTGGAGCTTGCCCGGCAAGGGTCAAAAGCTTGCAACCGCAGGGTGGAGGTAAGACCCTTCCTGCGCTAACTAAGGCTGCAGCCTCTGCATGCTCCACTCACCAGCAACACCCGAGGCAGAGACTGTTCTCACATACTCAATGCGATCGTGCATTCGATTGGATCTGCCCTTCCAGAACTCAATTCGAGTCGGGTTGATTCGATACCCACCCCAGTAATCGGGTCTGGGTGTTTCAGTTCCTTCAAACTTTGCAAGCGCACTTTCAAACTGAGCGTCCAGTGCGGCGCGAGATTCAATTGGTTGTGATTGGTGGGATGACCAGGCTGCAACCTGTGACTCGTGAGGGCGAGAGTTGAAGTAATCGTCAGACTCTTGAGGCTCTACCTTCTCGGCAACACCTTGAATCAATACCTGGCGATAGATCGAGTACCAACCAAAGACTGCACTGACCTTCGGGTTAGAAACAAGTGCCTCGCCCTTGCGGGATAAATAGTTGGTTGCAAAGAAGAAGCCTCTGTCGTCGACTCCCTTTAGCAAAACTGTTCTGGAGCGTGGTTGGTTCTCAGAGTCAACAGTTCCCAAGACGAAAGCATTTGGCTCATAGATGTTTTGTTCTTCGGCTTGACGCAACCAAGCCTTGAATTGCTCGATTGGATCGGAGACCAGGTGAGACTCATCAAGCAGCTCTTGGCCATAATCTTCGTGGCGGTTTAGGGAGTCCATTGGTCGAGTCTATAGATTCCAATGCTGGGGCTAGCCTTTTGTAACCTCGATCAGAAAGCCCTTTGAATCAACGTCTTTGACCCGGATTGTCCATCCGTCCAGAGTCAACTGCCTCCCTGTGCCAAGCAGACTCTTCTCAGCGGTAATGGGGCCATCACCATGATTGATGCGAGTGTCTATTTTGTAGACCAGCACGCCTTTGGAAGACTGCGCTCTGGCTTCAACTGCGAGCGTGACACCCTCTGAGAGGTTGATAAGAATCAACTTGGACTTGCTGCTTACCGTGTCAATTGTTTCTATGTAGTGAGAGGACGATGATTGATTGGTGATGCAACGAACGTGATTCGGCTCCAGCCAGCCCATAAGCAACTTGTTCCAACCGAAGAACTCGTCTGTGCTGTTGCTCATCATGTCCCATGGACCTGCAGGAACTGGGTCAGGAACTGTGGGTCTAGTGGGGTTCAGGAAGACGTAGAGGTCCTCAAGTCCAAACAGTGAGTGGCCCAACTCATGGGCCATCACGGTGAAGTTGCCAGAGTAGCTACCCACTTCCAACGTCACACCCTTTGCAGTTCCATTCTTGGTCTGGAACACCATTCCGGGAAAGCCTTGCCCTGCTCTTGTGGTGTTCGAATAACCAGTAAGGATTGCCACACCCTCATAGAGATTGAAGTTGACTGACGCATCAACCAACGCCAACGCATCTTCCACAACCTGCTGGTTGTTTCGCTGAGGGATGTTCTCAGGCAAGCGATATTCGACAGTTGATTTGGTCATGTTGACCCAGTTCTGCTTTGGCAAGAACTCATACTTCACTGACACTTTTTGATAAGACGTGGTCTCATAGAAGCGAGTCACTTTATCTGTGGCTGCCTTAATCCTGTTGTAGTCCTCATCGCTAAAGCGAAGGTCGCTAAATGAAATAGGAATGATCAGAATTCGCGCCGACAAAGTGCCGGTAAATGCATTAGCTGGGCGTGGAAATCCATTCGAGGAGCCGCCGCGATTGGTTAGGTCTGAGGTCTTGCAAACTTGCAAATCTGTCAGATCTTTTTCTTTGGTTATCGATCCATCCAGGCTCAGGTCTTTTTGAAGCTGAGTGGGCGGCAGAACTATGGGAGGAACAACTGCGCTTACTGCTGGCTTGAGAGTAATCAGCACCTTGCCGGAGTAGTTCCTTGAAGTGGTCGGCTTGTTTTGAACCCAAGTTGAAAGGCTTGGGTTGAGTTGCTTGGCATAGTCGCAAGCAGCTTTGGCGCGCTTTCTAACCACGATGTTTTCGGATACTGGAGCGGACTCAAATCTGATTCCGGTGCAGATGAGCTTTGCTCCATCCGAGTAATCCTGAACCAGCGTCTCGATTTCTGACTTCTGGCCCCTGCTGAGCGACATCGAGTCACTGCTGAATGAGGTCAAGGTTTTCTGCATCGCCGGAGCAGCGCTGATTACTTCAACTGGTGCGAGTTGACCCGCAACAACCAGCGTTCCTACCACTGTCACACAAACCAGGCACATAACGCCCCAATCGCTTTCCAACAGCATACGCCCGGCACCCAGGCGGCCATATTGGTGCCATGCCGCTCAAGAGTGCTGGGGAGTTAGATCAACGCTTCGTAAGAAGGCGGCTGGAAAAGTAAAAACCCGAGAAGTTGTGAAGGCTTCTCGGGTTTAGTGCGCTTGGAGGGACTCGAACCCCCAACCTTCTGATCCGTAGTCAGATGCTCTATCCGTTGAGCTACAAACGCTGGGTATTGAGGAGAGTCTAGTAGATTTCCCCGCATCTGGACAAGGTGCGATTTGCCCTCACTCCAGCCAACTACTCAAAGCGCAGGGCATCAATAGGCTCAAGCTTGGCTGCTGTTCTTGCGGGCCAAACACCGAACAGAACGCCAACCACCAAGCTGAAACCAAGGGCCAGCAGCACGGTCTCAATCTGGATTGAGAAAACCCAGTCGCCGAGTATCGCCAGGAAGAAGGCTGCAATCTGGCCCAAGATCAGACCAACCACACCTCCGGCTAGCGACAAAACAATTGCCTCGATCAAGAACTGGGTGAGGATGTTGGACTGTTTGGCTCCAATGGCTCTTCGAACACCAATTTCTCGGGTTCGCTCTCTCACCGAGACCAGCATGATGTTCATGATTCCGATGCCGCCGACAATCAG
>CAZQHT010000056.1:4582-6322 GCA_964593635.1 uncultured Aquiluna sp. | reverse complement strand
ACTTCCTCGACCTCATTCGCAAACCCTGCTGTTTCTTTGGGTCGAATGCTCTCCGATGCACCGAGTTCTATTTCTCCGACTTCAATGCCTGGCTACCTACTTGCTCAGCTAGTTGGTCTGGCTTTAGCCCTACTTGTTTCCAGGTTCCTCATTCAAAAGAAAGCAGATCATGTCTAACCCAATCGCATCCGTAATGTTCGTCTGCGTCCACAACGCAGGTCGCAGCCAGATGGCTCAGGGCTTTTTGCAACACCTGGCTGGAGATCGGATCGAGGTTCGCTCCTCCGGCACCATGCCGGGAAACCAGGTCAACCCATCTGCGGTTGCTGCAATGGCTGAGCTTGGTATCGACATCTCGAGCGCTACCCCAAAGGTTTTGACCAACGAAGATGTGATGGCCTCGGACTATGTGATCACGATGGGCTGTGGTGATGCATGCCCTTTCTACCCGGGCAAGATCTACCTGGACTGGGCGCTCATCGACCCAGCGGGCAAAGGCGTGGAGGATGTTCGTCCAATCCGCGATGAAATCCAGGGCTTGGTCGAAGCCCTGATCGCGGAGATTGACGCCAAAAACAACTAATTGACAAACAGGTAAGGCTTACCTAACCTATTCAGAGCAACAGTTCAAATTTGCTCGAAATAGTTAGGACCAATCTTGTTCAGAACCCTTGTCGCTTTGACCGCACTAGCCTCCACCGTTGCGCTCACAGGTTGCGCACCGGCTGGCCCAGAACAGACCCCGGTGGCAACTGAGTCAATTGAGCAGAAAGACTCTCTGGTTCTTTACACCGGTCGTGCTGAGGCGCTAATCGGTCCGCTAATTGAGATGTTTACCGCCGAGACTGGCATTGAGGTTGAGGTCCGCTACGCGGGCAGCGCAGAACTTGCCGCTCAGATTTTGGAGGAGGGAGAGAACTCGCCTGCCGATGTCTTCCTGGCTCAGGATGCTGGTGCCCTGGGTGCAATCTCGAAGGCAGGCCTATTCAAGTTCGTTCCCACCGAGACCCTGGCAAAAGTAAACGGTCTTTACGCCGACCGCGAGGGCTACTGGATCGGAGTCTCGGGTCGAGCACGCATCCTCGCCTACAACCCTGAGAGAGTGACTGAATTGCCCAGCTCTGTGTTTGAGCTTGCCGAGCCAAAGTGGAAGGGTCGTATTGCCATCGCCCCAAGCAATGCCTCTTTCCAGTCCTTTGTCACCGCAATGCGCGTAGTGGAGGGCGACCAAGTCACCTCACTCTGGCTTGAGGCGATGAAGGAAAATGCCGTGATCTTTGAGAAAAACGGTGGCATTTTGGATGCGGTTGATGCAGGCCAGGTCGATGCTGGTTTGATTAATCACTACTACTGGTATGCGAAGGCCCTTGAGGTTGGAGCAGAGAACATGGCCTCAAGGCTTGCCCCATTTGCAGCTGGCGATCTTGGCAACCTGGTGAATGTGGCAGGGGCTGGAATCATCAACGACAACTCGGCCTCTAGGGCATTTATGGAGTTCTTGGTTTCAAAAACTGCGCAGACCTACTTTGCAGAGCAGACCGCCGAGTACCCATTGATTCCAGGCATCGATGTCATCGAGGGCTTGACTCCACTTGAGGACGTCAAGTCTCCTGATGTTGACCTAAGCGACCTTGACACCTTGGGCGAGACCCTTGAGTTGATTCGCGCGTCGGGCCTACTCTAGGTCGCAATGCGTAAACCCCCAGCACTGATTAGAGCACTGGGGGTTTTCGCATCCCT
>CAZQHT010000056.1:0-4482 GCA_964593635.1 uncultured Aquiluna sp. | reverse complement strand
GCTGTCTCGGCTGCCCTAGTGAGAACCGATGCCTCCAGCGAGGAGGTTGCCAGAACACTGGGGCTAAGCAAGTGGCAGGTGTTGTTTCGGGTTACCTGGCCGCAGGTTAGACCCGCGGCAACCGCTGCCTCGCTGTTGGTTGCGCTTTACACACTGAGCGAGTTTGGCGCGGTTGCGATTCTGCGGTTCGATACCTTCACCCGCGCCATTTACAACGCTTACCGGTTGAGCTTTGATCGCACGGCCGCAGCGGCTTTAGCGGTCATTCTGGTTTTGATTACCCTGCTGGTGATTTGGTTCGAGCGTCGTTATCGCGGTGATTACCTGGGCACCAGGCCAGCAACCCAGAAGCGAGTTCGAATTTCACTGGGCAAGAGCAGGCCATTAGCCATGACGGGTCTAGTTGGCATTGCGCTGATTGGCGTTGGCATCCCGCTCTACAGCCTTTTGAACTGGACCATCATCGGTTCTTCAAAGGCGGATTTCGAGGAGATTCTCGAAGCGCTAATGGGCTCGGTTTCACTTGCTTTGATGGCAGGGGTCTTGATCACAGTGATTGCCATTGCGGTCGCGCTCTGGGTGGTGAGGTATCCGACTCCACTTGGCAGATTCGTTGAGTTCTCGGTTTGGGCAAACCACGCACTGCCTGCAATTGTGGTGGCGCTGGCACTTATCTTCCTGGGAGCGAACCTAACCCCTTGGCTCTACCAAACCACAGCGCTACTTTTGTTCGCCTACCTAATTCTGTTTCTGCCCAACGCGCTTGGCGCAATGGCGACCCCAATCGCCCAGGTTCCAAAGAGCCTGGAGGATGTCGCGAACTCACTTGGCGTGAAGGGCAACAGCAGCATCTTAAAAATCGTTTTGCCAATCGCAGCACCTGGAATTCTGGCCGGAGCTGCGTTGGTCTCGCTAACGGTCTTGAAAGAGCTGCCAGCAACTTTGTTGCTGAGACCAACCGGAACTGACACCTTGGCAGTTCGACTCTGGATGGCAACCGAAGAGTTGGCTTTCGCTCAAGCAGCTCCCTACGCTTTGCTTTTGGTGATCTTGGGTGGGCTGCCTGCCCTAGCCTTGAACACTCAGGCCAGAAAAGCACTTTCGGAGGTGGGTAGCTAATGCTTTTGGAGATTAGAAACCTATCCCTGAGCTACGGCGATCAGGCAGTGCTGCAGGGTCTCAACTTCGAAGCCCACCAAGGAGAGCTCACCGCAGTTCTCGGAGCATCGGGAGCTGGTAAGTCCACCATGCTCAGGCTCATTGCAGGCTTTGAAGCGCCAACCTCAGGCGATATCTTCATTGACTCCAAGTTGGTCTCAAGCTCAAAGGATGTGCTAGCTCCAGAAAAACGCGGCGTTGGAATTGTGCCCCAGGACTCAGCACTTTTCTCTCATCTAACCGTTAGCCAAAACATTGGGTTCGGTCTTCCGAAGGGAAGCGATGCTCGAGTTAGAGAACTACTTGAGCTGGTTGGTCTTGCCGACTATGGAAACCGCAAACCTGCTTCACTTTCTGGTGGCCAGGCCCAGCGAGTTGCACTTGCTCGAGCTCTTGCACCAAGACCTAAGTTGATTCTGTTGGACGAGCCCTTCAGTGCTTTGGATGCAGAGCTCAGAGGCAGGCTTCGTGAAGACGTTCGAGCTGTGCTCAGGGCGGAGAATGCCAGCGCAATCCTGGTCACTCACGACCAGGAAGAGGCACTGTCACTCGCAGACCGCGTAGCGGTCATGCGAGACGGAAGAGTGATTCAGTCTGGAACCCCCACCGAGATCTATAACGCTCCAGTGGATTTGGGCATTGCCACATTCCTAGGTGATTCGATTCTGGTTCAGGGCAAGGTTGAAGACGGCAAGGTCTTGACTGACCTGGGAAAACTCTCCCCCTTGAACTCAGTGGTTGATGGTCAAATGGGGGTTGTGGCGATTAGGTCTGAGAACTTCTACCTTCAGCCAAATCCGACCGGAGACTCCGAAGTGATCGGCAGAGTGTTCTTTGGGCACGATGCGGTGGTTGAAGTGCAGACTCCTAAGGTCAAGATTCGAGCTAGGTCCAACGGACCGTTTGCGCCTGAGGTTGGAATGCGAGTGACGGTATGGGTTCGTGGAGCGGTGAACTTTTACCCCAGCAATTAATTAGGCATTTACCAAGTCCCCACCAGTCGTTAGCTCCGGTTTCATAACTTGAACACGTGAGCTTCCGAGTTGCCATTGTCACTGAGAGTTTCCTGCCCCAAATCAACGGTGTTACCAATTCGGTTGTAAGGGTGTTGGAGACCTTCAAACAGCGTGAGATTGAAGCGATAGTCATTGCGCCGACTGCTCCCTCTCCTCGCTTCCTTGGCTTTGAAGTGATTCAAATGCCAAATCTCCCGCTGTTGCAGTTTGCGGTTGGGGTTCCCAACCCGCAACTCAGCAGAGCTTTGGATGCATTTCAGCCCGATCTAATTCATGTGGCGGCACCGTTTCTGCTTGGTGCTCAAGCGATTGGCTGGGGTGCAAGAAACCAGGTTCCAACTGTTGCCATCTACCAGACCGATGTTGCCGGTTACCTCGAGCGCTACAACCTCGCCTTTGCTAGACCTGTGATGGAGAAGCTTTTGGTTTCGATTCACCAAAACGCGAGCATGACCCTTGCCCCATCTCAAACCTCGGGCGACTACCTCTCCCGCATCGGCGTCCCAAGGGTCGAACTTTGGGGAAGAGGCGTCGACCTTGACCTCTTCGCTCCGCACCGAAGTCGCAGTGCTGAGTCCGTCGCATTGCGCAAAATTGTGAGCCCCAGTGGCAGGCCAGTGGTGGGATTTGTGGGGAGACTGGCCGCCGAGAAGCAGGTGCACAGGATGCACGAACTTTTGGATTTGGATGCAGACTTTTTAGTGGTTGGGGATGGTCCTGAACGGGATCGTCTGAGGGCCCTACTAGGTTCGCGGGTTAGGTTCACGGGTGCACTCTCAGGGCTCGAGCTCGCAGCTGCATATGGAGCCATGGATGTGTTTGTTCACTATGGCGAGGAAGAAACCTTCGGCCAAACCATTCAGGAGGCTCAAGCGAGCGGTTTGGTGGTTGTGGCTCCAGCCGTTGGAGGTCCATTGAACCTGATTGATTCAGGGGTAACGGGATTCCTGATGCCAGCAGGCAGCTCCTTCAAGTCGGTTGTGGGCGACCTTTTGAGCAGCTCCGCTTTGCGCGAAAAAGTCTCCCAGGCTGCTCTGGCATCGGTTCGAGGGAAAAGTTGGGAGTCGAACAACGATAAACTTCTGGCCTATTACGGTCAGGCAGCCAAAGTCACCAGACCCGGAGGGCTTAAGAGCATTGAACTGGCTTGACGCACAAGAGATCATCAACGCCTTCGGCGATTGGGTCGCGGTTGCAGTAGCCATCATCATTTTCTTAGAAACCTCTTTTATCCCAACGTCTTTTCTGCCAGGTGACTCGCTACTGTTTCTCACCGGACTAGCCATGGCGAACTCAGACTCTTGGCTCCCAGACTGGGCGGGCTTCATTCTGATTTGGATAGCAGCCTTTGTGGGAACGCAGGTCGGTTACTGGGTTGGTTACAAGATCGGACCCCCGCTATTTGAGCGCAACCGAAACTTCATCCTGAACGAAAAGGTTTTGCAAAAGACCCATGACTTTTTTGAAAAGTACGGGACCCGGGCCATCGTGCTGGCCAGGTTTGTTCCTATCTTGAGGGCGCTTATCCCGATGCTGGCTGGCATTTCACAAATGGACATCAAGCGCTTCACCCGCCTCAATGCAATCGGAGCCACCGCTTGGACCGGAATCTTTCTGTTGGCGGGCTACGTCTTAGGAAATGTGCCAGCGGTCAAAGAAAACCTCGAGATTACAGTGATCTGGATTGTGGTTGGCACGTCACTACTACTTCCCCTTGAACTCTTGCGAGACAGGATTGTCCGGAAGGCTAGGCGCTAATTAGTCGCCACCAGTTCTCATCTTGCTTTGCACTCAGCGGCTGAAGCTCCAACTGCTTCGGCAGCATGCCATCGCCTGAGGTGACGCCCTTGAGTTTGCGCTTTACGAAGGGCAGCACGTCCCTGGAGACCCACTTTGCTGTCTCTACTATGCCGCGAGCCGGAGTCTCACCCAGAAAGCCAAGCTCTGGGTAGCGGTAACGAAGATTGAGCAGTTCGGCTGCTTGGTTGGCGACTTTGATGTGGCCATGGCCTGAGAAGTGAACCATGTCCTCTGCCCAATAGACCAAATCCCTGAAGCTTTCGATTCCGTGAACATCCAGCACCGGTATTTCTAGTTCCTGAGCGACCTCAGCGAGCATTGCGCTGAAGGCCTTGGCGTGTGGCAGAAGTGGTTTGAAAACCCGCAGGTGGGTCGGGTTGATGGTGTTTGCCACCACCACATCACAACCTGCAGCCAGCAGTTCTTGTAACCCATTGCGGAAGGTCGCTCTGAGCTCATCAAGTGGAGCCTTGCTCATCAGATCGTTGCTGCCAGCCATCACGGTCAC
>CAZQHT010000055.1:0-6391 GCA_964593635.1 uncultured Aquiluna sp. | reverse complement strand
TCTTGCACGGCACTAGCTTGCCACAGTCCAAAAGCGTTATCGCAAGTAGAGTTGGCTTATGAATGTAAGCCTTCCGCGACCTCAGATTGAGGTATCCGCTGGCGGCTTGGTGCAGTCCCAAACCGACCCGGAGTTGGTAGCGCTAATTAGCCACAAAAACCGCGGTGGCAAGGCCGACTGGTGCATCCCCAAGGGGCATGTTGAGCCTGGGGAAGACCTGGCCCAAACCGCTGTGCGCGAGATCAGCGAAGAAACCGGCATTGAGGCCGAGGTCGTTGAAAAACTGGGCGAAATCAACTACAGCTTCAAAATTGGTCCCCAGCGGATCAAGAAAACCGTTCACCACTTTTTGCTCCGCCAAACCGGTGGCCAGATTTCCTCAGACATGGATCCAACCGGCGAGGTAATCGAGGCCAAGTGGTTCAAGTTGAGCGAACTGGATAGCGTCTTGGCGCACGAGAATGAGCGAAAGGTCGCACACCTTGCCCTGGAGCGTCTGAAATGAGGCGCTTTTTCGCGGCTTTGCTGCTTCTGCTGACAATTCCAAGCCCGGCCTTTGCTGATGAAGCCGTTCACATCGTCCCCGGCAGCAACATCAATCTGGTGGCTAGAGACGGGCGAATTCCGGTCACTGTTCAAAACCCCACCAGCGAGTCGGTGACTGTGGTCGTGGTTGGGGCAGCAACCAGCTTCCGACTTGAGTTTTTGGAGCCTCAGGAGCTCACAATCCCAGCAAATACCTCGGCCGTGGCCGAACTTCCAGTGAGGGCGATTGCCAACGGTCCGGTCGAAGTCAAAGTCTGGGTGGAGGTTGATGGCGAGCGGATTGGTGAGGAAACCACCCTTGCAGTTCGAGTGAACTACGACATCGAGCTCTTTTTGCTGGTGAGCATTGCGGTGGCGATGTTTGGTTTGATCGTGGTTGGAATCATCAGAACGGTTGTGAAGCTAACAAGGAGCCGGGGTGAGTGATCTAAACCCGTCGGTCACACGCTCAAGCCTGGTGATGGCTTCGGGAACCATCGTCTCCCGAATTCTTGGCTTTGCCAGAGCAGTTCTGCTCGCCGCAGCGATTGGTGTCACCACCGACGCGGCAGATGCCTTCGGGGTAGCGAACCAGCTGCCGAACAGCGTCTACGCCATCATCGTCGGTGGCGTTCTGAATGCTGTTTTGGTTCCACAGCTAGTGCGGGCTAGGGCCTTGGCCGATGGTGGCAAGGGCTACATCGACAGGTTTGTCACCCTTGTCATCACTGTGTTTTTCATAGTTTCGATTCTTTTCACGATTGCCGCCCCAATCCTGGTGAGGCTCTACACCTCTGGCTGGACCGAAGAGCAACTAGCCCTAGCCACAGCCTTTGCCTACTGGTGCCTGCCTCAGCTGTTTTTCTATGGGCTTTACTCGATCTTTGGCGAGGTGCTGAACTCCAGAAGCGCTTTCGGGCCGTTTATGTGGGCGCCAGTGCTGAACAACATCGTTTCGATCGCCGGCTTGGTCGCCTTCATCATCATCTTTGGGGCAGACCCGACTGGGGAACGTTCGGTTGAGATGTGGGGCGCTGACCGAATCAGCCTGCTGGCCGGAAGTGCGACCGCAGGTGTTGCAGCTCAGGCGTTTATTTTGCTGGTCAGCTGGAAGCGGCTCGGCCTAAACCTAAATCTCAACTTCCACTGGCGCGGATTCGGTCTGCGTCCAGCCCTAAAGGCCGCCTCCTGGTCATTAGCGATGGTTTTGGTGACTCAGATTGGCGGCCTGGTGCAGACCGCGGTTGCCTCCACAGCGGCTGCTGGGCGCGACTCCTCGATTGGCGTTGCATCGGTTGCTGCCGCAGCTATTGCCTGGTTGATCTTTATGCTTCCGCACTCGGTGGTCACTGTTTCGGTTGCGACCGCCTACTTCACCCGCATGTCTCAGCATGCTGCCGCAGGTGAAATGACAAGTTTCAAGGCCGACCTGACCAATGGCCTGAAGGTGATTGGTTTGGTGAGCGTGATTTCCTCTGCGCTGCTGATGCTGCTGGCGTATCCAATTGCAAGAGTCTTTGCCGGAGAGTATCCAGCAACCATTGCACTGGGCAACGTGATCATGGCTCTGATGGTTGGACTGGTGCCATTTAGCTTTGTCTACATGATGCAAAGGGCCTTCTTTGCGCTGGAAGATACTCGTACACCGTTTGTATTTACAAGCATCCAAATTGCCTTTCACATAGCGGGTTCCATAGCTCTTGGGGCAACTATGCCGAAGCAATGGCTGGTGGTTTCGCTCTCACTGCTAACCGGCACAACCATTGTGCTTCAGGGACTGATTGCCTACTTCTTGCTCAAGCGAAAGATCGGCGGTCTCAAAGGCTTTGGGATTGGCCGCTCACTCGGGGTATTCATCTTGACGATGATCCCGGCAATCGGACTTGGCTACGGCACCCTTTGGTTGCTTGGTGGGACAGTTCAGGGCTCATTTGCCCTGGACAAGGTGTTCGGTGCCGTGGTCGTGAGCATGGTGGTCGCTTCGGTGACACTGGGAAGCTACCTCGGCCTGCTCTGGTTGTTCAAAGTGCCGCAGTTGCGTGAGGTCAGTGGCGCTCTGAGCGCCAGACTCAAGCGCCGCTAGGGTTGACCTCGAACTCCGCGCTCCGCAAGGGGTAAAGTGGTGGAAATAGACGGTCATCTATTTATGATCGGTTAGAAGGACAAAAATGCGCGACGTAATCATCATTGGCTCAGGCCCAGCCGGCTACACGGCTGCCATCTATGCGGCTCGCGCTCAGCTAAACCCCCTTCTAATCGCCTCAAGTGTTGAGCCCGGTGGCGAGCTGATGAAGACCACCGAGGTGGAGAACTACCCAGGTTTCCCGGAGGGTGCCATGGGTCCTGACCTAATGGCTAACTTCCAGGCCCAGGCCGAGCGCTTTGGCACCGAGATTCTGTTTGATGACGTGGTTGAGGTTGACCTGAAGGGCGATGTAAAGATCGTCAAGACCGGCGCAGGTGAGACTTTTGAAGCCAAGACCGTGATCATTTCAACCGGAGCCGCCTATCGCGAGCTTGGTTTGCCAAAGGAGAAGGAGCTTTCCGGTCACGGAGTCTCCTGGTGTGCAACCTGCGACGGTTTCTTCTTCCGCGAAAAGACCATTGCTGTGGTTGGAGGTGGCGACTCCGCAATGGAAGAGGCCAACTTCCTGACCAAATTCGCCTCAAAGGTTTACGTAATCCACCGCAGAGACACCTTGAAGGCCTCGAAGATCATGCAGCAGCGATCCTTCGACAACCCCAAGATCGAGTTCATCTGGAACTCAGGCATCGCAGAGCTCAAGGGCGAGGGCAAACTAGAGGGTGTAGTGCTTGAAAACACCGTTACCGGCGAGAAGTCCGACCTAGCACTAGACGGTCTGTTTATCGCAATCGGAAATGACCCGAGGGTTTGGCTGGTTGAGAACCAGGTAGAGCTAACTGAAGAGCGTTTCATCAAGGTGGATGGTCGATCCTCAAGAACAACCCTTCCAGGTGTATTTGCAGCTGGAGATGTGATTGACCCGACTTACCGCCAAGCCATTACCGCAGCAGGTTCTGGCTGTGTGGCAGCTTTGGACGCCGAGCACTACCTCGCATCACATTAGGAGCCCCAAATGAGTGCAATTAACGCAACAACAGCAAGCTTTCAGTCCGAGGTTCTGGACGCAGACAAGCCAGTAATCGTGGACTTCTGGGCGGAGTGGTGTGGCCCATGCCGCATGGTTTCCCCGATCCTCGACGAGATTGCCACCGAATACAGCGACAAGCTCAAGGTCGTGAAGGTAAACGTCGATGACCACCCACAGCTAGCCATGGACTACCAGGTCACTGGAATTCCACTGCTGGGCATCTTCCAGGGCGGCAAAATGGTCAAGCAGCTTGTTGGAGCAAGGCCCAAGGCGGCCATCGTTTCGGAGCTCACCGAGTTCCTTGGCTAGGGATTTACTGGCTCAATCACCCTTGTTGCAACTAAGCTTTCGTAAAAACCGGGGAGCTTAGATGTCTCAGACGCGCGCAGGCAGTGTGACCAACTTCGACAGTTGGAAGCATGCATACGCGGCGCGCGCATCAAACCTTTCCGTTTCAGAGGTCAGAGCACTCTTCGCAGTGGTCTCCAGGCCAGAAGTTGTCTCGCTTGCGGGCGGCATGCCTGATGTGTCGGCACTGGATAAGAACTTGATCGAGCAGGCCTTCAACTCAATGATGGCTCGACGTGGTGATTACGCCCTGCAGTATGGCGGTGGGCAGGGAGACCTAAAGCTTCGCGAACAGATCCAAGAGATCATGGAGCTGGACGGGGTTCACGGCTCGGTCGAGGACATCATGATCACCACCGGATCGCAGCATGCTCTCGAACTATTGGCAGATCTTTTCCTAGACGCCGGAGACGTGGTTTTGGTGGAAGCCCCGAGCTATGTGGGCGCGGTTGGAATCTTCAGGCACAAGGAAGCTCACATCGAGCATGTTTTCACCGATGAAGACGGCATTTCACCTGAAGCACTTGCCGAGGCGGCAGACCGCCTCAGCGCTGAGGGCAAGAAGATCAAGCTTTTGTATCTGGTGCCAAACTTTGCAAACCCAAGCGGAGTGACACTCTCGGCCGAAAGGCGCCAGCAGGTTATTCAGGTCTGCAAAGAGCGCGGTATTTTGATTATTGAAGACAATCCCTATGGGCTTTTGTACTTTGAAAACCAGCCACCAAAGGCCCTGCGTGCGTTTGACGCTGAGGGTGTTGTTTACCTAGGCAGCTTCTCCAAGATTCTTTCTCCAGGACTTCGCGTTGGCTACGTGCTGGCTCCTCCTGCAATCAGGGAGAAGTTGGTTTTGGCCAATGAATCCGCGATTTTGTCGCCGGCAACCTTTGCTCAAATGTTGGTTAGCGAATACCTGTCAATTGCGGACTGGAAGGGTCAAATCAACACCTACCGCAAGCTATATCAGGAAAAGCGCGATGCTGCCCTTGAAGCCCTTGAGCAATATTTGCCTCGGGTAAAGACCACAAAGCCAAATGGCGGCTTCTTCCTTTGGCTCACCCTCCCAGAGGGTCTAAACAGCAAGGAAATGTTGCCTTTGGCGGTAAACGAGTTGGTTGCCTACACCCCGGGCACGGCCTTCTTTGGCGATGGTCGCGGAGCTAACAACATCCGAGTTTGCTTCTCACACCCGACCGCTGCCAACGTGAAGGTTGGTATTCAAAGACTTTCGAAGGTAGTAAACCTTCAGCTCGATCTTCTAGACACCTTCAGGGCCGAGTAATCGTGGCGCTAAGCGTCTTAGTGCTGGCCGGTGGCATTTCTCACGAGCGAGACGTTTCCATGAAGTCTGGGAGGCGTGTAGCGGATGCGCTGACAGATGCCGGTGCAATGGTGGAGGTCAGGGAGCCTGATTCGGACTTGATTGGCCACCTGATTGCCGCCAGGCCAGATGTTGTCTGGTCAACCCTGCACGGTGCAGTTGGTGAAGATGGGACCATCCAGAGCTTGCTAGAGCTGGCAGGGATCAAGTTTGTTGGCTCAGATGGCCAAGCTGCAAAGCTTGCTTGGCACAAACCAACCGCAAAAACCATCCTGCATCGCCACGGAGTTCAGACTCCGGAGTCAATAACGCTCCCCCGCTCCACATTCAAGGAGCTAAATGCTGAGTCTGTGCTTGCCATGGTGGGAACCCAGCTTGGCTTTCCACTGATTGTGAAGCCCGCGGAAAGCGGTTCTGCACAGGGTGTCACCAAGGTCGAGAGCGCTGCTGGTTTTGCCAAAGCGATGATTGATGCGTTCGTTTACTGCGAAGAGGTCCTTATTGAGAAGTTCATCTCTGGCACCGAGCTCGCGATCAGCATTGTTGACCTTGGATTTGGCCCCAGAGCGCTGCCTCCGGTCGAAGTAGAGCCAGAGGGCGGGAACTTTGGTTACTCGGAGCGCTACACACCCGGTCAAACCAACTATTACGTGCCATCCAGGTTGAGCCCAGGGGTGATTGAGCGGGCGATCGATGTCGCACTCACCGCTCACAATGCTCTCAGGCTGAGGCACCTATCAAGAGTTGACCTAATTGTTGATGACTCTGGCACCCCGTGGTTCTTGGAGGCAAACGTGACTCCAGGGATGACAGAAACTTCGCTATTTCCACAGGCAATCACTGCTGATGGCAGTGAGCTCTCGGAGTCCTATCTTTCGATAGCCCAGGCTGCAGCTCGCGGTTAGTTCTTTTCGATCTGCGCCACAATGCGGCGCAAGTCTGCAATGTTGCCAAATTCGATGATTAGCTGGCCCTTTTTGCGACCGAGCTGAATCTTCACAACTGTGTCCAGGTTCTCACCAAGCTTCTCGGCCATCTCCTTGAGCATGTCCTGCTTGCCGCCAGGTTTGATCTTGCCCTTGATTGG
>CAZQHT010000054.1:0-6505 GCA_964593635.1 uncultured Aquiluna sp. | reverse complement strand
ATAGTAATGGTGTGGGGATTTGGCCCGTTGCAAGCAGCAGGAAGAGCGGGGACAGCAGGGGTGTGGCGAACGAGATCAGGCCAATCCGCTGAGCCTTGCCGTTCTTGAGCGCATAATCCCAGAGATAGAAGGCTCCTCCAAGCGGCCCCAGCCCCATGACAATCAGCATTAGCCAGTCGGAGGGATCAATGACTGCTACTGGCTCAAAGATGGAGTGGGCTATCAGGGCTAGCAGGCCAGAAACTAGAGCAAAGGTTCCAACAGCGCTTGTCGGGAAAGCCCCTAAGCGCTTTGTAAGAAGCGAGTAGCTGGCCCAGATGATTGCGGCAATAAGTGCATATAGATAGCCAATCTCGAGACCACCAGAGACAGTGCCACCGGAAAGAATTGCCAGTGCAGCACCGATAAAGCCCACGACTGCCGCGAGTGCATGCTTGAGCTTTAGCTTGCTTCCCAAGAAAGCGGGGGCGAAAAGCACGATCAAAAGCGGCCAGAGGTAATTCACCAGGTTTGCCTGCACGGCAGGAGCATTCTGCAGGGCAGCGAAGAGGGCGAGGTGAAAACCAAAGAGCCCAAAGACTCCAATCGCCAGCAGCTTTGGGCTCACTTTGAGTCTTTGGAGCTTGAAGCCGGAGAGCGGTAGTGACAAAAAGGAACCAATCAGTAGGCCGATTCCGGTGAGCAAGAGCGGAGGGATGTGAGTGAGCCCTGATCCCAGAGTGGCAAGCGATGCCCACAGCAAAACAGCGCCTAATGCTGCCAAATCACTCTTCACCTCACCAGACTACCCAGCGGTGACTCAGTAATGGTTCGGCATGAACGCAATCAATGCTCAGACACAACGAAATCCGAAGCATTGTTACGAAAAAAATCTTCAGAAATTCGGAACTGATTACAAAATTTACGAACCCAGTGTTTAGGCGACCAAAACCCTATGCCACTGAAAACGCTTGCATAACGATTAGATAACGCGGTTTCCAAGGTGTCCAAAAGTCAAACTTTGGGCTAACACTCTCGAGCTTGGCTGTCCTATAGTTCTGGGTGATTGACATCTGTCCCCTGTAGTGGTGGTCAGGTGGCAGGAAAACAAGGAGACAGTATGAAACTATCGCGCATCATGCGCTGGGCAGCTGGAGCGGCAACCGCAGCTCTTGTTGCTGGTTCGTTGGGCGTAATGCCAGCGGGCGCAAACACAAGGGACACCGTTCGCTACGTTGGATCAAACACCCCAACCTCGCTGAACTCCTCCCACCGTCAGCACAACCTAGTTGAGAACGCCGTTATCTCTTACATGAGCGGCGATGGCTTTAACTACTACAACGACCGAGCACAGCTAATCAAGAAGACTGGCTTCGGTACGTACCAGAAGATCTCGGACAAGCCTCTGAGGGTCAAGTACACCGTAAAGCCAGGCCTACAGTGGTCTGACGGTGCACCAATTGACGCTTACGACGTGCTTTTGTCATGGGTGATTTCCTCAGGTCGTTATGACGACGCTGCTACTGGAACCCTTTGGGATGCAGCTGGCAAGCGCGCCGGTACTGAGAAGATCTCCAAGTTCCCCGTCATTGCAGACGGTGGACGCTCAATCACCTTCACCTACGACGAGTTCGTATCCAACTG
The DNA here is from genome assembly GCA_964593635.1 of uncultured Aquiluna sp. GTDB lineage: Bacteria > Actinomycetota > Actinomycetes > Actinomycetales > Microbacteriaceae > Aquiluna. Next base: position 4,882 of record CAZQHT010000054.1, on the reverse strand, counting down.
GGAGATCCAGATTGGTCTAGGAAAGCCTGTTCACGCTCTAACCCAGCTTGCTTTCCCTAACGACTCCAACCAGGCCGCAAAGGTTCGTTTCTTCAAGGCAGTTCGCGAGAAGAACTGGTCCACCCTAAAGCGCATCGCTGACCAGTGGAACACTGCTTACAACATCCTGAACACCACAGGCGTTACCGCAAGCACCAACCCGAAGCTTCTTGTTTCCTCCGGTGCTTACATCGTCCAGAGCGCAGCTCCTGGCCGCAGCGTAACCATGGTTGCAAACCCACGTTACAAGTCAGGCCCAACCCCGAAGATCAAGCGCTTCCAGCTAGTCATCATCAACGATGCAACTGCAGCTGCACAGGCACTTGCCAACGGTGAGGTCGACGTAATGTTGCCTCAGCCAACCAAGGAGTCGGTAGCTGCACTGAAGCTTCAGCGTGGCACCACTGTTCAGGGAAGCTCCGCTGCACTTTACGAGCACATTGACATCGACATGACCGGACCTGCCTGGAAGGGCATGAGCGCAGCAAAGGCTGCCGACCTACGTCGTGCATTCTTGCTGACCGTTCCTCGTCAGGAGATCGTTGACAAGCTAGTGAAGGGTGTTGACTCAACCGCTAAGGTTCTGAACTCAATCACTCCTTACTTCACCAACAACCCGAACTACGGAAAGATGACTGCCGCAAGCGGTGTAGCTCCTTACACTGCCAACGAGGCAACCCGTCTAGCTGCTGCAAGGGCGCTATTGGCGAAGCACGGCTACAACGCATCCAACCCGTTTGAGTTGAAGATGCTCTGGGGAACCCCGACCAACGAGCGCCGCTCAGGTCAGGCAGCCCTAATTGTTGCCGCAGCAGCTAAGGCTGGTATCAAGGTCACCTCCAACCCACTAGTAGCTTGGGGTGGAAACCTAGGTGCTGGATTGCACGATGTGCAGTTCTTCGCTTGGAGCCAGACTTCAACCTTCTTCACCTCGATCCGTGCTCTGTACGGCTGGGACCCAGCCACTGACAAGGCACGTGCTCAGAACTACTTCGGTTGGAAGAACCTAAAGGTCGAGTCAGCGCTTTCAAAGCACTTCAACGACCTAACCGAGGCTCAGAAGTTCGCCGCAAACCTAGAGTTCGAGAAGGAGTACTTCAAGGACGCTGTAGGTCTGCCGATCTTCCAGCACCCACAGGTAGTTGCATACCGCACCGGCTTGACCAACATCAAGCCTGGACCATTCTCACCAAACGTTGTTTGGAACTACTGGGAGTGGAGCTGGAAGTAATCTCCAGCTAAATCAGTAATCATTCAGCCCCACGGACCTTCACGGTTCGTGGGGCTGAATACTGAAATAGGGATTAGTATTTCTCGAAGTCTCTATCAATGACGAAGGAACTCAGTTGGTTGCATATCTAGCCCGCAGAGTCGGTGCCATGGCACTGATTCTTCTAGGGTCGACATTCTTTATTTACCTCCTCACAGCGGCCTCTGGTGACCCGCTGGAAGACCTCAGGCTTTCTACTGAGGAGAACGCTCAGTACTTGATTGAGCAGCTCGAGAGAGATCTTCAACTTGATGTGCCAGCACCGATTCGCTACTTCTTGTGGCTCGAGGGCGTGCTGGGCTTCCTTTGGGGCGACTTCACTCTGGGTGTCGGTCTAGACGGAGCCCCGGTTCTAACCGCGCTATCACTTGCTCTTCCAGTGTCGATCCGCTTGGTTATCACCGCGACAATCCTTTCCATCATCATCGGAATCTCAATCGGTATCGTTACTGCCCTTCGTCAGTACAGCCGCTTTGACTACTCCGTAACCTTTGTTGCCTTCCTGTTCTACTCGCTACCTATCTTCTGGGTAGCGGTATTGCTGAAGCAATACGGTGCTATTGGCTTCAACGACTTTTTGGAATTCCCCGAGATCACACCAACCTGGCTCATCGGTATGAGCGTGGTGGCGGGTATCTTCTGGACCGGAATCATCGGCGGCAACAAGCTTCGCCTGCTGATTACCTTCTTGGTGTCTAGCGGTTCGACCGCAGCGGTGCTGTTCTACATCTCAGCCTCCGGCTGGTTGCTAGAACCAGCCCTCGGTCCGGTTCTAATCACCCTGATGGCCGTTGGTATTGCTCTTGGTGTGACTCAGCTGTCGGTGGGTCTATCTAACCGCCGCATCACTATCGTTTCATTGGCGATGGCGGGTCTCACCCCAGTGTTCTACTTCATCATGCAGGGAGTTTTCACCGCGGAGTTCGCAGGCTGGATGATGCCGCTACTTGCCTTAGCAGCTATAGCAGTCGGAATTATCGCCGGACTTGTGTTCGGAGGCGATGACAATCGCGCAGCGGCTAGAACCGCAGCGATTGTTGCCTTCTTGAGCGCAGGCTTGATTGTTCTAGACCGATTCATGCAGAGCTGGGCTCAGTACATGTATGACATCGCGTTTGGTCGCCCGATCCGCACCGTTGGAGATTCAACCCTAGACCTCAATGGCGACTACTGGATTACTGGTATCGATGCGTTCGTTCACCTGTTGCTTCCAACCGCAGCGCTAATGCTTATCTCGCTTGCCGGATACGTTCGCTACTCAAGAGCATCACTGCTTGAGGTTTTGAACCAGGACTACATCCGCACAGCACGTGCGAAGGGTCTAAACGAGCGCACCGTGATCATGCGTCACGCCTTCCGCAACTCTCTGATTCCGCTAACCACCATCATGGCGTTTGACTTCGCCGGTGTCTTGGGTGGCGCAATCATCACCGAGCAGGTATTCGCCTGGCGCGGTATGGGAACCATCTTCAACCAGGCGCTGCAGCGAGTTGACCTCAACGGTGTTATGGGTGTGGTTTTGGTAACCAGCATCACGGCACTGACCTTCAACTTGATTGCAGACCTCATCTACTCAGCACTGGATCCAAGAATTAGGGTGACAAAGTAAATGGCAGAGAACAAAAACACTGAGGCCCAGGGCTCCGAGGAGCTATTTGAGCAGCGGGAGACCGCCGGCCTAAGCCAGTCACAGATCGTCCTCAGACGCTTTGTGCGCCACCGTGCTGCCATGATCTCGCTGATCGTGCTAATCAGCATCATCCTGTTCGTTTTCACCGCAGGAGGCATTCAGCTGGGCACAGCTGAAGCACCGTTCCGCATTGCGGGCTGGTGGCAGTGGACCATCACTGACATTCCTGACTTTGAGAATGATGGTGCTCCAACCATGGACCTTTTCCCTGCCTTCATCGATGGCACCGGAACCACCATTGGTAACCACCCATTCGGTCAGGACACCATCGGTAAGGACTACTTCGCCCTTGTTATGCGAGGCGCTCAGCAGTCCATCACCGTGATGTTTGTGATCGGAATCGTTGCAGCCTTCATCGGAACCGTTCTGGGCGCAATCTCAGGCTTCTTCGGCAAGTGGGTTGACCAGCTCATCATGCGATTCACCGACCTGATCATCACCGTTCCAGCCCTAATCGTTGGTGCTGTTATCGGTATTCAGATCGGAAACTTGGGTGTATTCATGTTGGCCCTGTTCCTGGGTCTATTCACCTGGACAGGTCTGGCTCGTTTGGTTCGCGGAGAGTTCCTATCGCTGCGCGAGCGCGAGTTTGTTGATGCAGCTAGGGTCGCAGGAGCCTCAAACCGCCGCATCATCTTCAAGCACATCCTGCCAAACGCCATGGGTGTGGTAATCGTTTCGGTTTCGCTATTGATGTCTTCGGCAATCCTTTTGGAAACCGGCCTATCGTTCCTTGGCTTTGGTGTTGTTGACCCAGACGTATCACTTGGTCTACTTATCAGCCAGAACCAGGACGCATTCACCATCTACCCATGGCTGTTCTGGTGGCCAGGTCTATTCATCGTGACCATCGCACTATGTGTGAACTTCATCGGTGACGGACTACGCGATGCGTTCGACCCTCGTCAGAAGCGCAGGATCACTCGCAAGGACCGCATCGCTGCAAAGACAGCGAAGAAGGCAGCCTAAAGTTGCGTAACCAGAACAGCTATGCCCGGCAGGGCAATGCTCAAAATGCCAAGCCAGTTGGGGGAGCGGTTATAGCGTCCGTCAGTGGGCTTCTCCGCCATGGCTCTGCGAATCTGCAGGGCGAAGGAGCCGGAAATGGTGCTGGGCAAATCGCTGGGTCTAACCTCTTGACCCTCCTTGAGGCCCATGAAAGTGAAGTCCTCTTTGGGGTGACTGCGGTGTCTGAGCCTCGATGGAGCTGGAGCAGCCCAAGCCAAAACCTTGCCGAATTCACCCCTGAGGGTGAGAGCGAATCTGGTGTCGACATCCTCGATGGCGGCCATGCCGATTTCGTGCCTAGTGAGTGGGTTGAGGATTACCACCTTGGACTCCCCAACACTCACCGCGGGGAATACGTAGTAGGCATAGATAACGCCCACAACCAGGGCAACAATGGCAACGCCACTCACGCCAGCTTCGAAGCTCGTGTAGAAGCCCTGCAGGCTGGCGACACCACCCAAGATCAAACTTGTAATGGCAATGACATAACTCGAGGTGGGTCTTTTCACCCTGAGATTGTTGCACGTAAGGAGCAATTCAATGGCAACCTCTAACGAAGCAGTCCTAAAGGTCTCGAACTACAACGTCGAGTTCTGGGTCGATGGCACCTGGTATCCAGCCGCCATCGACATGAACTACGAGGTTGCAGCCGGTGAGGTGCTAGCCATTGTGGGCGAGTCTGGCTCCGGTAAGTCCTCCTCCCAGATGGGCCTTATGAGCCTGCTGGCCTCAAACGCTCGCGTTACAGGCTCTGTGAAGGTTCGTGGCACCGAGATGCTGGGGGTTGCAGAGTCTCAGATCCGCAAGTTCCGCGGTAAGGAAGTTGCCTACATCTTCCAGGAGCCAATGACCGCGCTAAACCCGGTCTACACCAT
>CAZQHT010000053.1:0-6657 GCA_964593635.1 uncultured Aquiluna sp. | reverse complement strand
CCTCAGAATCCTTAGCCGCATCAATCTCCGTGATATCAATTCCGCGCACTCTTGGGTCAGCTGCAAGCAGCCTTGCTGCCTGGCGGACTTCGTAGGCACTAATTCCACCTGGAGCCGCTGCCGGACAGGCCGGAACAACACTGCGGTCGCAGACATCAACGTCAAGGTCCACGTGCACAGGGCCATCAGCTCCTGCAATTCGCAGTGCAATCAAGCAAGCCTCTGTGATGCCGATCTGCTCAAGTGTGCTGCGCGAGATCACCGTGATTCCTAAGTCCGATGCCAGCTTTGCGTAGTCGGGGGAGTTGGAGAAATCGTTGATACCAATCTGCACGATTCGTTTTGGATCTAGCCCAGCTTCGATGAGCCTTCTCACAGGGGACCCGTTAGAGACACCATCCCTGAGGTCGTGGTGGGCATCAAGTGTGATTAGCCCTGCGTTGGATAGGTCATCTCCCAGAACACCAAGTGCAACCGCGTAGGTGATCGAGTTATCGCCACCCAGGGCAACGGTTAGGTCTTTGTTTGCCTTCTCAATCCTGGTTGTGGTTTCGGCTTCGTTCTCATCTGGGTTTGAGATTTCACCCAGGTCCTGGATTGAAAGCTCTGCTAGGTCTTGGCCGGTTGTGTAGCTGAAGGTGGAGTATCGAGTGAGTGCCTCGCGGATGGCCTTTGGTGTGAGGTTTGCACTGGTTTGAGAGATAGAGGTCTTGTGGGCCGGGACATCGATGATGCCAACTGGAGACTCGTTACTTGAAATCAGGGTGCTGGCTCTTTGCCACTTTGGATCATCAGCCATGGTGACCAAACTTTCTCGATAGTTCGCCGGCTGCCTTGGTGAGCGCCTTTGCTAGCTGCAACAACTGTAGCTTTTCCAGCTCATGTGATTGCAAAGTGATTGCCAGTCCTGCGATTGGGTGCTCCAGGTGGTCAACGATTGCCACGCCAACAGACGCATATCCCAGGCTCACCTCATCAACCTCGAGTGCATAGCCTTGGGCTCGCTCCTTTGAGAGCAGGTCGGTGAGCTGTGCCAGGTTGCTTGGCCCAGAGCCGGTTCTGATGCTCAGCTCCCTGCCCCTAAAGGATGCGCTCAGCTGTTTGGAATCTAGCTTTGCCAGCATTGATCTGCCTGAGGCAGTTAGGTGGGCGGGAAGTCGAACGCCCACATCTGTGACCAGCCTCAAGCTCTGGGCGGGTCTTTCCTCCAGCAAATACAGAACATCAGATCCATCCAAGATGCCAAGGTGGCCAACCACGCTTGTCACCTTGGCAAGCTCTGCAACTAGCTTCTGCAAAACCGGTCTGGCCAATCGCTCAAGGGGTTCGTGCCTTTGGTATGCGCTGCCTAGCTCCCAGGCGGCTAGTCCTAAGGCCCAGCGACGCTGTTCGGGATAGTGGATAGCAAAGCCTTGTTCCCTTAGGACCTCGAGGAGCTGGTAAATCGAAGATCTTGGAATGTCTAGTTTTTGTGCCAGCCGGGTTGCGGTTGTTGGTTGCCCAATTTCAGCCATGGCCTTGAGTAACTCAAGGGTTCTGGATGCCGCAGGGATTCTGGTCATGGCATTAGTTTGTCTGAAATTTCAGACAGTAGCTAGTGCTTGAGGATTGTTAGTGTCCGATGCTTGAGGTGGAATTTAGCCATGAACGCAATGTCGCGCACACTCAAGGCAGCCACCGGATCAACTCTGACCGCGCAGGGCTGGCAGCAAGAAGCAGCAATTCGCATGCTGCACAACAACCTCGACCCATCCGTTGCCGAGCACCCAGAAGAACTAATCGTTTATGGCGGCAACGGTAAAGCTGCCCGTAACTGGGATTCCTTCGACGCTTTGGTCAAAACCCTGACCCACCTCAAGAACGACGAGACCATGCTGGTTCAGTCCGGAAAGCCTGTCGGAGTCTTCCAGACCCACGAGTGGGCACCTCGAGTTTTGCTTGCAAACTCCAACCTGGTTGGTGACTGGGCAACCTGGCCTGAGTTTCGAAGACTAGAGAAGCTTGGATTGACGATGTATGGGCAGATGACTGCCGGGTCTTGGATCTACATCGGAACCCAGGGCATCTTGCAGGGCACCTACGAAACCTTTGCCGCGGTTGCGAACAAGCGCTTCGGTGGAACCCTGGCTGGAACTCTTACCCTCACTGGTGGTTGCGGTGGCATGGGTGGAGCCCAGCCTCTTGCTGTCACGATGAATGAGGGCACCTGTTTGATTGTCGACATTGACGAGTCTCGCTTGCGCAAGCGCATCGAGACCCGCTACCTCGATGAGATTGCCGACAACATTGACGATGCAATCGAGCGAGTCGTCCGCTACAAGAACCAGCGCAAGGCAATCTCGGTTGGACTTGTTGGCAATGCGGCAACCATATTTCCTGAGCTACTCAAGCGCGATGTTCCAATCGATATCGTGACCGATCAGACATCTGCTCATGACCCGATGTATTACATCCCAGAGGGTGTCAGCATGGCTGATGCCCGAGCCTATGCGGAGTCGAATCCCAAGGAATTCTCCGATCGAGCCAAGGCTTCTATGGCCAAGCACGTCGAGGCAATGGTTGGCTTTATGGCTAAGGGTGCCGAGGTATTTGACTACGGCAACTCGATTCGTGATGAGGCACGACAGGGTGGGTTTGCAGACGCATTCAAGTTCCCCGGCTTTATCCCCGCTTACATTCGCCCGCTGTTCTGCGAGGGCAAGGGACCATTCCGCTGGGTAGCGCTTTCGGGAGACAAGAAAGACATCTACCGCACTGACCAGGCAGTCCTCGAACTCTTCCCAGAGAACGAGCACCTGCGTCGCTGGATCAAATTGGCGCAGGACCGAGTCGAGTTCCAAGGACTACCTGCGCGCATTTGCTGGCTGGGTTATGGCGAGCGCGACAAGGCCGGAGCAGTCTTCAACGACCTAGTTAAAAAGGGTGAGGTTTCGGCCCCGATTGTTATTGGTCGCGATCACCTGGACTGTGGTTCGGTTGCTTCTCCTTATCGTGAGTCCGAGGCAATGCTCGATGGTTCCGATGCAATTGCAGACTGGCCGCTTCTAAACGCAATGGTCAACATTGCATCGGGAGCATCTTGGGTTTCCATCCACCACGGTGGTGGTGTTGGCATGGGCCGTTCGATTCACGCCGGCCAGGTTTCTGTTGCAGATGGCACCGAGCTAGCAGCCCAGAAGTTGCAGCGAGTATTGACCAACGACCCAGGCATGGGAGTCATTCGTCACAGTGACGCTGGTTACCCAGAAGCACAAGCCGTTGCCCGCGAGAAGCACGTTCACGTGCCGATGCTCGATACTGAGTAGATGTCACTCTTAGTCACCAACATCGGCTCCCTGGCATTGCCGGGAGCTCAGTTTGGTGATGTCCAGGTAATTGAAAACGCAGCCTTCGCAATTGACGCGGGAGCTATCACTTGGGTCGGATTTGCAACTGATGCCCCAGCCTGTGATGAGGTTTTGGATGCTTTGGGCAGGGCCGTGATCCCAGGCTTTGTCGATTCTCACGCGCACCTAGTCTTTGATGGTGATAGAGCCCAGGAGTTCTCTGCTCGGATGGCTGGAGAGAGCTACTCAGCAGGTGGAATCAAGACCACAGTTGCGGCAACCAGAGCCGCAGGTGAGGACAAGCTTCGCTCTAATCTCAAGAAGCTGGTCTCCGAACTGCACGCAAGCGGCATCACTCACTTTGAAATCAAGAGTGGCTATGGGCTTGATCTTGAGACCGAAGTTTTGTCGCTTCGACTGGCTAGCGAGTTCACCTCAGATGTCACCTACCTAGGAGCACATGTTGTTCCCGCCGGTGTGGACCGAGACGAGTATCTGAAGTCGGTCACAGGAGCCATGCTCCAAGCGGCTCTGCCCTATGCGAAGTGGATTGATGTCTTTTGCGATCGCGGAGCATTCTCGCTTGCTGAAACCAGAGAGATTCTGGATGCGGGGGTAAAGGCAGGGCTCAAGCCCAGACTTCATTCAAACCAACTTGAGAACTTAGGTGCAATTGAGCTCGCGGTGGAGTTTGACTGTGCATCGGTTGATCACTGCACTCACCTGAGTGACGCAGACATTGCGTTGCTTGCTGGCAGCAACACAGTTGCCACGCTTTTGCCAGGGGCCGAGTTCTCAACCCGGAGCCCTTACCCAGATGCCAAGCGACTGGTAACTGCTGGTGTTGATGTTGCCATTGCGACCGACTGCAACCCAGGTTCCAGCTACACAACCTCGATGCCTTTTTGCATCGCGGTTGCCGTTCGCGAAATGGGACTTACTGTTCCTCAAGCACTGTGGGCTGCAACTAGAGGCGGCGCAAAGGCGCTGCGCAATGACCTGGGTCGAATTGAAGTTGGTGCCAGCGCTGACTTTGTGATTTTGGATGCGCCAAGTTTTGAACACCTTGCATATCGTCCTGGTGTGCAGCTGGTGGCAGCGACTTTTGTCGCAGGCAAAAAGGTTTTTGGAAGGGAAGCAAATTGAAGGTAGTCATCTCAACTAGCGGCATGACATTTGATGATGTGCTGGCAATCTCAAGGCGCAATGCGCAAATAGAGATCTCGCAGGAGTCACTGGATGCGATGGCCAAGACCCGCGAACACATCGAGCGTTTGGCAGCCTCCGAGACTCCGGTCTATGGCATCTCCACCGGCTTCGGCGCATTGGCCCAGCGCCACATCCCACCTCAGGATCGCGTGCAGCTGCAGAAGTCTTTGATCCGCTCCCATGCCGCTGGCATGGGCGATCCTGTTGAGCGCGAAGTTGTGAGAGCGCTGATGGCGCTGCGACTCAGAACCATGTGTTCTGGGAAAACTGGAGTCAGGCCCGTGGTTGCCACGACCTATGCCGCGATTTTGAATGCTGGCATTACCCCAAAGGTTTTGGAATATGGCTCTCTTGGCTGCTCGGGAGACCTGGCTCCACTAAGTCACTGCGCGCTAACCCTGATGGGTGAGGGCAAGGCCTATGGCCCGAACGGAGTTGAGCGTTCCTCTGCAGAGCTATTCGCCGAGGCTGGAATCGAGCCTGTTGAACTTCGCGAAAAGGAAGGCCTTGCCCTTATCAATGGCACCGACGGCATGCTCGGCATGCTGATCCTTGCGCTTCGAGACCTAGACACCCTTATGGATCAGGCCGATGTGATTGCCGCAATGAGCGTTGAAGGGCAGATGGGAACCGATCAGGTTTTCCGAGCTGAGCTCCACGAGGACCTTCGTCCTCACCCAGGGCAGGCAACCAGTGCCGCGAACATGTTTGCCGCCCTCGCGGGTAGTGAGATTGTTGCCTCCCACCGCCATGGAGATGGTGTTGTGCAGGATGCCTACTCCCTGCGCTGTTCTCCTCAGGTAGCAGGTGCTGCCCGAGACACCATCGAGCACGCTCGAATGGTTGCTCGCAGGGAGCTTGCCGCTGTAATTGACAACCCTGTTGTTTTGGCAAACGGTGAGGTCACCTCAAACGGCAACTTCCATGGCGCACCAGTTGCGATGGTGTTGGACTTTCTAGCGATTGCAGTGGCTGATGTCGGCTCTATCTCGGAGCGCAGAACAGACCGATTCTTGGATGTCGCTCGCAACCGAGGACTGCCGCCATTTCTGGCTCACGATGCCGGGGTCGACTCCGGATTGATGATCGCCCAGTACACCCAAGCCGCAATGGTGAGTGAGAACAAGCGCCTAGCTAATCCAGCAAGCGTTGACTCGATCCCATCCAGCGCTATGCAGGAAGACCACGTCTCGATGGGTTGGCATGCGGGGCGCAAGCTTCGTAAGGCGGTCGATAATCTTCGAAGGATCATCGCCATTGAGCTGGTTGCTGCTGCAAGGGCAGTTGAACTCAGAGCTCCACTAAAGCCATCACCGGTAACAGGCGAGTTGATTTCAATCCTGCGTGAACGAGTGCCGGGGATGGGCCCTGACCGAGAGCTGTCTTCGGAGCTAGAAGCGGCAAACGAGCTGCTCAAACGAAACTAAGCAGTTTTCCACAACTGACGCTTTCGTTGAGTTCTCCACAGATTTGTTTCTTGCCTGAGTGATACCAGATTGATACCATTACGCTCATGGCTATGACATTGAGATTAAGTACAGAAGAAGAGCAAATCCTGGATCGGCTGGCCAAACAGCTCAACCTGTCCAAACAAAAGGCCCTTATTGAGGCGATGAAGATGGTTGAGCAGGACTCTGCACGCAAACGTAGAGTCGATCAAGCACTCCACTTCGTGCTAACCCACGACAAAGAGCTAATGGAGCGTCTTGCAGACGCATGATTACCTACGTTGAACTCTCCGATGCCCTAGGGGTCATTCAGAAACTCGGATTCTATGTGAAAGACGTTGGGCTCCTAGATTCTGCGTTGGCTAGACCTAGAACCACAGTTTTTGGCGAGGATGCATACCCGAGCTTGCCAATTAAGGCGGCCGCGATGTCGCACTCGATAATTAAGAATCATGCCCTTGTGGATGGAAACAAGCGAACAACTTGGGCTCTAATGGTCGCCTTTTTGTTCCTTAACGACTTCAAGCACAACTTCACAGCCGACGAGGGCTACGCCTGGACGCTGGCACTAGCAACTGACTCAATGACGATTGAAGAGGCGGCTCGAGTCATCGAGCAACACCTGGTTCCACTTAGTTCTTAGCGAAGCTCGCAATTGGCGGACAGGTGCAAGT
>CAZQHT010000052.1:6267-7455 GCA_964593635.1 uncultured Aquiluna sp. | reverse complement strand
ATAACTTCAAACAAAGAATTAATCCCCTGGGTGAAAACCCAGGGGATTTTCTCTTGTTCTGAATATGGGCATCTTCGGTTATCAGCAGGTCAAAAATGAGTCTTTTCGACATCATTTGTAAGCTATTGAACTAATGCTTAGTCACTGGTTGGGGAAAAAGTCTGCAGAGCTGAGTAAAGCTCTGGTCGTGACTCTCATTGCCACGGCCGGAGTTCTTTCTCCCGTTTCCCCAATTCCCGCCGAACCAGCTTTCGCTTCCGGTGAGTCTGGCTGGAATTCTGAGATTGACTTTGCCGCAGGCATGCCTGGCACATCAACTCAAGCAGCAAAAACACCAAATGGCGCTTTCCCAGAGGTAGGCACGTCAGCAACCTGGGAATTTTGGGTTAGACCGACCACGTTGACTGGTCGCCAGCACCTTCTCACCAAGGAGCAAGCTTTCACCTTTGCGATCAATGAGGGTGTTTATGAATGGGCTTTTGGAGATAGTGCGACTGGTACCTGGACTAACCCCTCTTGGTACAACACTGGAGTCAGTGCGGTTCAGGGATCTTGGCAACACATCGCCTTCGTTAAGAGCGGGACTTCTCTCTTGTTCTATCGAGACGGTCAACTGGCCTTTAGCGCCAATACAAACATTCCAAATTCGCTTCCCTCAATTTCGAATTTTGGCTTTGAAGTTGCAAACAGAGCCCTAGTTTCCGGCCAACGACTCACGGGACAAATTGATGAGGTGAGGGTCTGGAATGTAGCGCGAAGCGCTAACGAAATTTCGTTGGCAATGCACCAAAGGCCATCAATCGTCAGCTCTCTTCTCGGCTACTGGGACTTCAATGAGACTGATAGCGGAACAACTGCGTTCAACCGGGTTGGTACCGCTAACACAAACCTGGCGCTGACTGAGGTCACTCGAAGCGATGTGAAGCAAGTGTCCAACGTTGCCGGTGGCGACACAGTTGTGACCTTCCCACGAACTTACCTTCCAGGCGTTGGGGGCTGGACTGCACCCAGTAATGCGAGGAACGTTCGGGCTTTGGTGGTTGCCGGTGGTGGAGCAGGTAATGCCTATGTCGGCGGTGGCGGCGGTGGCGGTGGAGTCCTGGCTCACTCTTTCAGTTCGTTCACTCTCTCGACTTACTCAATCGTGGTGGGTCAGGGCGGGATCCCGCGTGGAAATCTTTCGACAAT
>CAZQHT010000052.1:0-6167 GCA_964593635.1 uncultured Aquiluna sp. | reverse complement strand
GGTGGTGATGGTGGAGCGGGAACCGCATCATCAATCCTGGGCACTCAGTATTTCTTCGGAGGTGGAGGTGGAGGTGGTGCTTATAACGCCACAACTCCATCCGGGCGAGGCGGCCATGGCGGTATAGGTGGCGGTGGAGCCGGCAGCGTTCTTTTAGTGAACAACACCGGCACTCCCGCTGTGGCTAATGGCGGAGGATCCGCGCTCAATTCAGGGGAAAGCGTTTCGGTAGGCGGAATATTCTCCCGAGCGGGTAACGGTGGCGCAAATACCGGTGGCGGTGGCGGTGGTACTGGCCACGATGGTATTTCCGGAGCAGGAGGCTCCGGAGTGGTCATTGTTCGCTACACCCTTGTAAACACGATAACTTTTGTGAGCAATGGCTCAGATGTCAGTCCGATAAGCGCAGACACTGGTTCTGCGGTTGCCCAGCCCTCAGACCCAACAACGACCTCAGAAAGCGTTTTCTTAGGTTGGTCAACGGTGGCTGGCAGTGTGGCTTCCAGAGTTAGCTGGCCCTACACCCCGAACCAAAGCATCACGCTGTATGGCCTTTGGGCCTCAAGCCCGGGTGTGAAATCTGAGATCGATTACGCTCTCGATCTACCTGGAACTGGAACGAGTGGGTTTGGTGCTGAGAGTGGGCAGGTTATCCCGGGCTCATCGTCATTCACTGTTGAAGTTTGGATGAAGCCCGACTCACTCCCAAATCAGTTCAACCAAGTGATACATAACTCTGCCGGTGGGAACCTTGGACGTTTCGACATAAACGTTGGTGGCAGTGTGGTTGGTTCGAATCAGATTCAAATTATCTACAACCCCAGGACTAGTGATGCCGTTGGTGGGAAGTTCACCAACCTAACTTTCCCGAGGCTGGTAGCTCCGATTGGAGAATGGACCCACATCGCAGTTTCTATTGCGGTCGACAAGTCAGGTAGCGGAAGCTATTCACTGAACGCTTACCGAAACGGGGCCCTTGTAATTGGACCGGTCACCGTCACCGGCATCAACTTCGAAAACATGCACGACAACCTGTATGTCGGTTATCACCCCAGTTCAGCGCGCACTTTTGACGGCCAGATTGACCAGGTTAAGGTTTGGGATGGTGTTCTAAGTCAGGCTCAGATTGAGCAGAGCATGCATGCCCTTGGCACAGAGGGCGTTACCTCGCCACCCTCACTTCGTGCACGCTATGACTTCAATGAAGCTCCTTCAACCGCGACAGTTAGCGACCGCACACTCTTGGGTCGCGATCTTGGTCAGGTTGGCACACCAACTCGAGTGGACACTAAACAAAGTGCCACTGCAAACGGCACAACAACTCTCACCTTCCCACGAACCTACCTCCCAGGCGTAGGCGGATGGACTCCACCTGCTGGAGTTGCAAACGCAGAGCTACTTGTTGTTGGCGGCGGCGGCGGTTCAGCTGCGAATAGCTCAGTCGCGAGCTTCGGAGGCGCTGCTGGTTCCGGTGGTGGTGGTGGTGTATTCCGCTCGTCAAGCGTCGGACTCGCTTCGCCTTCTGCCATCAAGGTAGGAACCGGTGGACTAGGTGGAGTGCACGTCGCCACTAATGCTGGAGCGTCTGGTTCGAGAGGCCAAAGCTCTGCGTTTAGAAGCTTGACCGCTGGCGGTGGTGGTGCCGGTGGATGTGAGGCGCAAGGAAGTACTGAGGGTGCAGTCTGTGTAACAGCTGCGGCCTCTGGCGGCGCAGGAACAGCGGCAGGTAGCGGTGGTAGCCCGAGCAATTTCTACAACGCTTATTCGCCTGGTTTTGCTGGCACTGCAACTGCAACAGTCATGGATGGCATTACCTACGCAGCCGTGCCCGGCAATAGAGGTGGCTACTACAACGATGGTGGCTCCTCCACAAACTTCTCAGCCGGATCGGCTGGCGGTGCAGGGGGCGCTGGAAACCGAAACACTCCCGGAGCGGGCCTCAGCTCAACAATCTCAGGTGCTGCTGTTTCCTACGGCGGCGGTGGTGCCTCTTGGAATTCATCAAGTTGGGTGAATGCTGCACCAATAGCTAATCGCGGCACAGGTGGAAATGGCGCTTACTCAACATCCGGTGTTGTAGGGCAGGCCGGTAGTGCTGGAGTTGTAATCCTTCGCTACACAGTTGCAACATCTCCAGTGATAACCGCACAACCGCAAACTGTCTCTGCAGCTCCTGGCAGCACGGCAAACTTCTCTGTGACTGCAACCGGAAACGGAACCCTCAGCTACCAGTGGCAAGAATCCAGTGATGGAACCAACTGGCAAAACGTTGGCCTAAACCAAAGCACTCACTCAATTTCGAATGTTGCATTTGGAGATGCTGGTCGCAAGATCCGTGTAACTGTTACCAACACAATCAACGGCACAGTTTCACTCACCTCGGATGTAGTGACCCTGAATGTGACGGGAGTCACACTGACTCTCGGAGCCTGCTCCGCAATGGTCGCCAATCCCACCGGAGTGACAATCTCAGAGGCCCTTAATGGTGGGTGTTTGGTTCGAATGACAGCAACTGGCTCCAACACCTTCTTTGTTCCAGAGGGAGTTACCACTTTGCGAACCCTCACAGTGGGTGGCGGTGGCGGTGGCGGAGCGGCACGACTGACTGCCGGCCGAGGTGGTGGCGGTGGCGGTGGCGGTGGAGCCGCTTCACTGGACGCCTGGATAACAGTTACTGCGAGTCAAGAGATAGTGGTTTCGATTGGAGCCGGGGGAGCCGGAGGCGTGAATGCCGATGGTGCTAGTGGCTCGCCTTCATCGCTAACTTTCGGCACCTCAGTTTCAAGTACCAGCTATGTCGTACCCGGTGGACAGGGCGGACTGGTAGCTGGAACCTTCGCTGGAGCCGGTGGAATTGGCGGCGCCAGTATCCCCCTACCTAACTTGTTCATGTCGAATGGTGCTTCGGGCGGTAGGGGAGCACTCCATCCAGCAAACCAGACTTTTCAAAGGCCTCAGAACGGAAACGCCTGCTCAAGCAGGACCTTCCATTTCCAGATCCGGGTCTGCGTCGGTGGAGCTGGTGGCGGAGGTAACCGCGAGCTCGCGAGCAACCCGTTCAACAACTATGTCGCAACCTCGATCCCACTCATGGGCTTTGTTGGCGGTGGATCGGGTGGCTACCACAACGGAACAGTTGCTATACCCGCTACAAATGGTGCCTCAAACACCACTACCGGCGGTGGCGGTGGCGGTGGCGGTGGCTCCTACGATGCTGAGACCAACACCTTCCGTAGTGGAGGCGCAGGATCCGATGGCGTTATATTTTTCGCCTACACTCCTGGGGCTGGAGAAATCTCGCTCTCGAGCGTTGCCCCATTTAGCTTTAGTGCGACAACCAAAACAATCTCGCTGACCAAACAGAACAGCACCACCGATGTCACGTGGACAACTTCCAATACTGCGGTCTGCACCGTAACTGGAAATGCAAGTTCAGCTACCGTGACTCCAGTTGCTCCCGGGCTCTGCGATGTCACTGTGAACCTTGCGGCAAATGCTCCCTACGGCAAAGGATCTGCCGCAACATCTTTCCGCATCGACAAGGTCACTAGAACCGCACCCACCTGGGTCAACTCCTCTTTGAATGTCCCATTTGGGGGAACCTTTGACTTGCGCACCAACATCGATACCCCCGGGCAAAACGTATATGCATTCTCAACTTCGGGAACGGCTGGTTCTTGTTCTGTTACCGGTTACACGCTAACTGTTGGGTCGGTGGGAGACACCTGCAATGTCGCGATGTCATTGGTTGGAGACGCGGTCTACCAAGACGTCCCGGCAGCAACCGCACTCTCAGTAACGGTGACCCGCATCTCTCAATCCGGTTTGGTAATCACATCTGGAAACCAGATGAATGTGGCTCAAAGTTTGACGGTATCTGCAGCCGGTGGATCAGGTCCTGGAGCCATTAGCTATCACCTAGTGAGCGATGGCGGCACCGGATGTCAGATCAACTCCTCTACTGGCGAGCTAAGCGGTGCAACAGCCGCGGGCTCCTGCACCGTTTATGCAAAGCGAGCAGCCTCAACCAACTACGACGAGGTCACAAGCTCCAATCAGGTCGTGACAGTAAACAAAATCAATCAAGTCTTGAGTTGGGTAACTTCCCCCCAGCCTATTGTTTTGGCTGGCGGCCAATACACCGTTGAGGCAACCGCCTCCAGCCAGCTTCAGATCACCTACTCAATCGGCAGCGGACTCTGCACGATAACTGGCAACACCGTGACATTCACCGGCTCAGGTGACTGTTTGATTAGAGCTGCACAACCTGGTTCAACTGGTTATCTAGTTGCCCAGACCATTAGCCAGACTGTCTCGGTTGGCAAGATCAACCAGACCATGACCTTCTCTGCAATTGCCAACAAGAGTTGGGGATCGCTGGCATTTAGCCTCTCGGCAACAGCCTCATCTGGCCTGACGATTTCCTATTCGGAAAACGTTCAGACCACCAACGATGCCTGTGATGTTTCCGCTGTTGGAGTTGTGACCATCAAGAACATTGGGTTCTGCGCTATCACTGCAACTCAAGCTGGTGATTCTGCCTACACCTCAGTAGCAACAACTCAGGTCTTTGAGGTGACCCCTAACCCTGCAGGTGCTCCATTCATCGGTTCAATCTCCTTTGGAGACCGACAGCTGAATGCATCCTTCTTCACCCCGAGCTACCTTGGTGGTGGAACTATCTCCGCGTATGAACTTCGTGCATACAAAAAGTTTGACGGAACGTTAGTTGCTCAAAACAGCGGATGCATTGCCCAGCCGGGAGCCACTCAGACCTGTAGCGTGACTGGTCTTGAGAATGGCGAGGGTTACATTCTCCGAGTCGCTGCTATTACTCAGGCAGGCTTGGGTCAGCTCTCTGCAAGCTCATCCGAGATCGTGCCAGCCGCAAACCCAGAAGCAGTTTCAAACCTTGTTGCTATTGAAGGAAATGGTCAGCTGACAATTAGGTGGAGTCCGGCCGCCAGCCTTGGTGGCGGAACCTTTGACCAGTACCGCATCTTCTGGCGAGCACCCGGTGCCAGCTACCAATCAAACGGTTCACCTGGAGCCACCGTTGGCAACCGAAACTCAACCTCCTACACAATCACTGGATTGCAGAACGGTGTTGCCTACGACGTCAAGGTGACCACAGTCACCAGCATCAATACCCTTGAACTCCAGTCCAACACCGCAGAGGTTAGACAAACCCCGTTCACTGTCCCAGATGCTCCAGCCTCGGTGGCAGCATTCGACAATGGTGCAAAAGTATTGGTTGCTTGGCAGCCACCGGTATTTGACGGCGGTAATGCAATCGATCAATACGTCGTGACCAAGGACGGAGCAACTGTTTGCTCAATCACGTCTGTGTCATCAACCTCATGTGAGGTCACAAAGCCCACGAGTGGCACCTCAACCATTGAAGTTAAGGCTGGTAACGATGCTGGTCTATCACTTGGCACCCAGGCAACCTTCACGGTCTTCACCTTGCAGGCTGGCTCTGGTCCAGGAGGCATTTCAAGTCTCCCAACCACCAACACTGCAACCCCCAAGCCCATTGTCAACTCGATTGAGGGTTCTCGTTCGGTGAAGCCAGCCAGTTCCATCACCCTCAACGGCGAGAACTTCCTACTGGTTCAAAGAGTCCTGGTTGAGGGTATTGAAGCCACCTATGTTGTCACCAGTGACAACGTCATGACTCTAAAGTTGCCTGCTGGTTTGAAGTCTGGTGAGGTCAGCATCACGTTCCTAGGATCCTTCGGAACCTTCATCCTCACCAATTTCATCACCGTTGTTCCGGTGGCAGATGTTTCCATTAGCTCCAAGGTAACCATCGGTTCGTTCAAAGGCTTTGCTGCCGTCTACACCAAGAACCTTGAGGGCAAGAGACTGTCGATTAAGTTCGGCAACAAGTGGCGCGTGGTATCCAAGCTCCCTGCCAACTACACAATCAACCTATTCAAGTCAGCGAGGGGTAAGACCCTTCAAACCAAGGTCTTCATCGACCGCAAGCTCGAGAAAGTTCAACAGCTAAAGATTCGGTGACACCCTTGTCACCAAACCCCCACCCTTAGGTGCCATTGCTCTTCTTGAAGGCGCACCAAAGGCCATCCTCGAGGGTGCAAAGAAGGAGGTTGCTGAGGACGCAAAGGCAAAGCTAGAGGCTGCCGGCGCCAAGGTAACCCTGA
>CAZQHT010000051.1:0-7456 GCA_964593635.1 uncultured Aquiluna sp. | reverse complement strand
GTGGTGGCAGTTGCCTCCAGGCGAACCTCTTCGGGCCCCTGCCCCATGGCATAGGCGTAGCCGCCCATGCTCTTGGCCCAGCGAAACATCTCGATGTCGTTTCGGCCATCACCCATGACCAGCACCTGATCGCCCGGGATGTCATATTCCTTGCGGAGCACCTCGAGCGCATGGCCTTTGTCGATGCCCTTGGGCGCAATGTCCAACCAGGCGGTGTAGCCGATGGCATAGGAAACAGATTGCAATCCAATGTCGGAAATGATGCCTAGGAACTCATCGACATCGTGCTCTGGTGAGAGCACAACCACGCGACTGACCAGCTGGTGCATTAGCTCTTCTCGAGGACTCTCAAAGTTTTCATCCCCGAGCGAATAGCTGGGGAAAGGTTTGTGGAATCGGTAGGTGCCATCCGCAAGCTCAACGGCAAAGTGTGCGTTGGGTAGCTTGTCGAACAGGATGGTCAAGATCTCTGCGGGGTCGAAAGTCTTGACCTCATGAATTCGGTAGCCCTTTGGGAAATCTCCAAGTTCGATTGTCACGGCACCGTTGGAGCAAACCGCAAATCCCGCGTCCAGTCCAAGGTCCCGAATCACAGGGAAAGCGTTGGCTGCGGCTCGACCTGTTGCAATGGTCACTTTGTGGCCGAGGGCTTTGACTCGCTGCACCTCGTCCCTAACCACAGGCGAGAGCAGGCCGTCATCGTGCACCAGGGTGCCATCGATGTCTAGGCCAATCAGCCAGGGGCTAGTGGGCATTCAGCTATGCCTTGGCGGTGATTCGCTCGAGACCACCGAGGTAGGGGCGAAGTGCTTTTGGAATCACGACAGAGCCATCGGCCTGCTGATGGTTCTCCAGGATGGCTACCAACCAGCGGGTGGTGGCCAAGGTTCCATTTAGCGTTGCTGCGGTCTTGGGCTTTCCGTTTTCATCGCGGTAGCGAGTGTTTAAGCGTCGTGCCTGGAAAGTTGTGCAGTTAGAGGTTGAGGTGAGCTCACGGTAGTTCTCCTGAGTTGGAACCCATGCCTCAATGTCGTACTTTCTGGCAGCCGAGGAACCGAGGTCTCCAGCAGCAACATCGATCACGCGATATGGAAGCTCGCACTTCTGAAGCATCTGCTCCTGCCATGCCATCAACTTGGCGTGCTCAGCCTCTGCATCCTCAGGGCGGCAGTAGCTAAACATCTCAAGCTTGTTGAACTGGTGCACGCGCAAAATACCCTTGGTGTCCTTACCGTGGCTTCCGGCTTCGCGGCGGTAACAGGTGGACCAGCCTGCATATCTGGCGGGTGTTGATAGGTCATCCAAGATTTCATCCGAGTGATATCCAGCGAGAGCAACCTCGCTGGTTCCGGTTAGGTAAAGCTCGTCTGCCGGCAGGTAATAAACCTCAGCCGAGTGCTCTCCCAAAAAGCCAGTGCCCTGCATAACCTCAGGACGAACCAGGGTAGGGGTGATTAGAGCTGTGAATCCAGCCTCTGTGGCCTGGTCAAGAGCCAGCTGCATCATCGCAAGCTCAAGGCGAGCGCCGACACCCTTTAGGAAGTAGAAGCGTGAACCGGAGATTTTTGCACCACGAGCAATGTCGATGATGTCTAGGTCCTCACCGAGTTGAGTGTGGTCCTTTGGGGTGAACGAGAACTCTGGCTTGGTTCCAACCTCTTTGATGACAACAAAGTTCTCCTCGCCACCGGCTGGCACTCCATCGATGACGATGTTCTCAATCGAAAGCAAAACCTTGTTTAGCTCGACCAGCATCTCTTCGGCTTTGGCGTCAGCAGCCTTTACCTTCGCGGCGAGCTCTTGGCCCTGTGCGATCAGCGCAGGCTTCTCTTCCTTGGGTGCAGCTGCAACTAGCTTGCCGTGAGAGTTTTGCTCGGCGCGCAGATCCTCAAACTGAGTTAGAAGAGTGCGGCGCTGTGAGTCAAGCTGGGACGCTTTCTCTACCAGGCTCTCATCAGCTCCTCTGGAGCGCTGAGATGCCCTAATGGCATCAGGATTTTCGCGGAGCAAAGATAGGTCAATCACGTCCTAAAGCCTACTCGCCAGCGAATAAATACCCACCGAGGAAGTGACTCGCGAAACCATGTGTTCCTCTAGGGGAATGTGGATACCCGCACATGCCAAGTGCTACTGGCATTCTTTACCTCGTGAACTTTAACTTGCGGATTCTGGCGGTCGATGACGACCCCCTAGTTTCGACTTTGCTCAAGCAAACCCTGCAGGCAATGGGTTATGACGTTGAGACTGCACACAGTGCTGCCGAGGCCAGCAAGCTGGCAAAGGTCTTTGACCCGGACATCGCAATTGTCGACGTGGATCTAGGAGCCGGACCTGACGGCTTTGATCTTGCTACTGCACTTAAGAATGCGTCACCAGCACTAGCGGTGGTTTTCCTAACCAACGTTTCAGACCCTCGCCTTGCAGGCAAGACCACCCGTAACCTTCCGGCTGGAGCCGGCTACCTTCTAAAGTCCAAGATGGGCGACTCCCGCGAGCTGGGAAATGCGATCGAAGAGGTGGCTCGCGGTCGTGGCAAGAACTTCCGCGATGACCTTCAGGTTTCCCACCCACTCAAAAAGCTCAGCAACTCACAGCTTGAGGTAGTGCGGCTGCTTGCCAGTGGCAAGAGCAACGAGGAGATAGCGCTGATCCGCGGTACCACCGTGCGAGCAGTGCGTCTGATTCTGGTGCGCGCTTTCAAGGCACTCGGAATCAGCGAATCGGGTGGATCTGAAAGACGAGTCCAAGCCGCGCTTGAATACATGAAGGTTGCCGGCGTACCCAAGTGACCATACTTGGAGGCGTGATCAGAAACAGCAAGTATTTGGCTGGCCTCAAAGAGACCTGGTTTCGAATCGGCCGCATTGATCTGGCCTCAAAGCCAGTAATCATTTCCCTGTTAGTTGCCCACACCCTCACGATCTTTGGCTTTGAGCTCGGAAGAGTTGGCGAGCGCCCATTCTTGACGCTCGCAATTGCTCTGATGGCAGAGGTTTTGTTCTGGGGCAGCTATCTGACGATGTATGCGATTCAGGTCTGGTTGATAGGCAATCGAAGCAGCGTTTTGGTCAAAATTTTCATCATTGTTTTTAGCAACGTGATTCGAACCCTCTCACTCGAGGTAGCGCTTGTTCAGTTTGGCTTGGTTGATCAGGTTCGCCTCGCAGACAGGTTCTTGGGAGACTCGACTGGAATCCTGATCCTGCTAGTTGGCATTGCTTACATTCAGGTGGTCGTGGTTGAACTAAGTAATCAGGAAATCGAGCTGGAGCAAGCTAGGAACCGGCTTACCGAGCAGGCAAGAGCTTCCAAAATCAGTGCCGAAAGCGCTGATAAATCCCTTCGTGCAAGAGCCCAGGACATGCTCGGAGACCAGCTGAAGGCCATCACCAAGCATCTGAAGTCTGCCAAAGCCCCAAACGCGGAACGAATAGCCAAAGAAATCCAGGAGCTCATTGATTCAAAAGTGAGGCCGCTGAGCGTTGAGCTTTGGAGGCGCTTGGACAGCATCGAAGACTCAAGCCCGCTCCCCTCAAAGATAAAGCCGAGGCGATTCCCAAAGGTTCTCTACCCTGCGCTGGACTTTCGCCCAACCGTCATCTTCCCGCTTGCGGGTCTGAACATTTTCATTACCGCTCCCGGTCTCGCAGACTGGGGTCTGGCCCTTGTCTTTGGTTTGTGGATGCTTACTTTCCCAGCTGTCGGGCTTGTTCTATCAACTCTTTACCCAAAGGGGTTGGGCAGTGGCATTTGGATGGGGTCCATCACCATCTCCCTTCTGTCGGTTGTGGCATGGTCGCCATCCTTGACTTACTTGATAGTTCGAAGCGCTGAATACCCGGGACTTCAGGTCCTGAGCTTTACCAGCACCATGGTTATTATTCTCACCTCCCTAGGCGTTGGCATTTGGTCTGCCTTCAAGCGAGAGCGCGTTGCATACCTAGAGGAAATTGAATCGCTAAACAAGGAGCGAGCGAGACAGCTGGCCCTGGTTGACCAGGCCGTCTGGGTTGCCAGAAGAAACTGGTCTTTCCTGGTTCACGGAACCGTTCAGGGCGCACTTTCGGTCGCGCTCTCAAGAATTCAACTAGCCGATTCAGTTTCTCCAGAGCTAGCCAATCAGGTGCTGCAAGATGTCGAGCGAGCCAGAACTGCACTAAATCAAACACAGTCCTTCAACCAACCCTGGGATGAAATCTGGCCCCAGATTGAGCAGACCTGGGATGGTGTATGTGAGGTCACCCACACAACTTCCCCCGAGGCCGATCTGCTTTTGGCAGGAAGCGGCCCGACCGCAACCTGCGTCGCAGAAATTGCCAAAGAGCTTGTGAGCAATGCCTTCCGGCACGGCAAGGCAACCCGGGTTGAAATTGAAATCTCTCTGGCCTCCCCCGAGGACATTCTGATTACATCCACCAACAACGGTGAGCTGGTCCAAGAGACCCGAGTTGAAGGAATTGGATCTGAGATGTTTGGGGAGCTAACCGATAGCTGGAGTTGGTCTAACACGCCAAATGGACCACGATTCACAGCCGTGATTCCAGTTGCGACTAACCCCTGAGAGACTCCAGCCAGCTCTTAGCGGATGTGTAGGCAGCGTCATTGTTGTTTCCCAAGTGAACCGATTCAGTTCGATCTGCTCTTGGGTATGAGCCTAGGTAGATGACACTCGGGCTGAAGCGGTGCAAGCCCATCAAGGCCTCCGCGATTGCCTCATCTTCGATGTGGCCCTCCGCGTCGATGTTGAAGCGGTAGCGTCCAAACCCATCTCCGACCGGCCTTGACTCAATCCTGCTTAGGTTGACTCCTCGGGCTGCAAACTGCTCAAGCATTTCAAGCAGACCACCAGGTTTGTCCTGAGGTAATTCAACTATCACGCTGGTTTTGTCAGACCCAGTTTTTGGGCTTGGCTTACCCTGCAACCCAACCTCAACGAAACGAGTTTGGGCCTGCTTGTTCTCACCGATGTCGCTGGCCAGAATCTCGAGACCGTAAAGCTCGGCTGCTCCGGTTGCAGCAATTACTGCATCGACAGCAGCACCATTGGCGAGAGCCTTGGCAGCTGCAGCGGTTGAAGCTGCTGGCACGTGTGAGTGGGATGGAATCATTTCTGCCAACCATCCCCGGCACTGCGCGTAGGCAACTGGGTGGGTGAGAACTGCCGAAACATCCTTCAGGGCGGTGCCAGGCTTGGCCATCAAATCAAATCTCACCGGAACCAGGTATTCGCCGAAGATCTGAACCCCAGCAAACTGAGCGAGTGCATCCGAGGTGGCGGAAACGCCACCCTCGATTGAATTCTCAATCGGCACAACTGCTCGCTCAGCTTTGCCTGAAAGAACAAAGTCCAGAGCCTCGGCAACTGAGGCTGTGGGGACCAAAACAGGCTCCCCAGCGATTCGAAGCTGCTTGGCCGCCATCTCGGTGAACGTGCCAGCAGGACCTAAGTAGGCGATACGGGTCACAGACATAGATAAAGACTAGGGCAGCGGATGAATCCAGCAGGCAATAGCATGCAGTTATGGTTAAACGCGGAAACATTGCTCGATTGAAGTTGGTACTGATTCTCGGAGGTGTGACCTTCGGACTCAGTGCGCTGGCCCTTCTTATTGTCCCGAGGACATTCACCTACCTACTTGGACTAAGTGGCAGCCTGGAACTGGATTGGGCGATGCGCATGATCGCGGTTACCCTGCTCGCCCTAAACGGAAACATGCTGGTTCACTCGATCCTGGGCTCTGACTCTGCGGTGCTCTGGGCAGCTCGCGTGATGCAGGGATCAGCATTTGGTCTGGGAGTAGTAACCCTCTTCATACCCGCAGCCATGAATTGGTTTGTGATTCTCTACGCGCTAATTGGTTTTGGTTTCTCTGCGGCATACACAATGTATTTACTTCAGAAGGCAAAGGTCTAACCATGCATCCGAGAGCGGGACAACCGGCACAGCTCAGCGACCTGGTCGACATTCAGGACCTGACCGCAAAGTACTTCTCGCTCGAGCCAGATGCAAACATCGCAGAGCAAAAAGTGGCCTTCGGCACCTCGGGTCACCGTGGATCTGCGCTGAATATTTCGTTCAACGAGAACCACATCTTGGCAATCACTCAGGCAATCGTCGAGTACCGCGCTTCCCAAGGGATTGCAGGCCCAATCTATGTTGGGCGTGACACCCACGCACTTAGTGAGCCGGCCCAAACTTCAGTTCTAGAGGTGCTGGCCGGAAATGATGTGATTGCTCTGATTGACTCGAGTGATCGTTACACCCCAACCCCAGCCGTCTCCGTTGCGATCATCGATCACAACCGTGGGCTCAGCGCAAACTCATCTTCAAGAGCAGATGGCATCATCATCACCCCGAGTCACAACCCACCCCAAGATGGCGGCATCAAATACAACCCGCCTCACGGTGGACCTGCCGACTCGGATGCGACAAATGTCATAGCGAAGCGTGCCAACGAACTTCTGCTTTCAGGGCTTATTGGTGTGAAGCGCGCTTCTCCAAAACCAGAGTCTTTTGATTTTCGCTCCAACTACGTAGGTCAACTTGGTGAGGTTCTAAACCTCGATGCGATTGCCAATAGCGGAGTTCGCATTGGTGCCGATCCGCTTGGCGGAGCATCGGTGGATTACTGGGGTGAGATAGCAGACCAATACGGTCTAGATCTAACAGTCACAAACCCAAACGTTGACTTCCAGTTTGGCTTTATGCCGCTGGATTGGGATGGCAAGATCCGAATGGACTGCTCTTCGCAGTATTCGATGGCATCACTCATCTCAAACAAGAAGAGCTTTGACATCTCAACCGGCAACGATGCCGATGCTGATCGACACGGCATCGTCACTTCCGACCACGGACTGATGAACCCAAATCACTTTCTAGCAGTCTCAATCGAATACCTCTTTACTCACCGACCCGGCTGGAGTGAATCAGCCGCCGTTGGAAAGACAATGGTTTCCTCGTCCATGATCAACAAGGTGGTTGCAAGTCTCGAGCGAAAACTTGTCGAGGTGCCAGTTGGGTTCAAGTGGTTTGTGCCAGGGCTATCTGATGGGTCACTCGGTTTTGGTGGCGAGGAATCAGCAGGCGGATCCTTCCTAAGGCAAAACGGAACCTCTTGGTCAACTGACAAAGACGGTTTGATTCTTTGCCTGCTTGCTGCCGAGATTCAAGCAGTCACTGCTAGCAGCCCATCGCAGCGCTACGAGGATCTGACTTCGCGATTTGGAACACCTTTATATAGGCGCGTGGATGCGCCCGCAGATTTGTCGCAGAAGGCAAAACTCTCCAAGCTTTCTCAATCCGATGTCAGTGCCACCAAACTGGCCGGTGACCAAATCACCGCCATCGAAACTCATGCTCCTAACGGAGGTGCACTAGGTGGCCTAAAGGTTTCCACATCTGATGCCTGGTTTGCAGCCAGGCCATCCGGCACCGAGGATGTTTACAAAATCTACG
>CAZQHT010000050.1:0-7553 GCA_964593635.1 uncultured Aquiluna sp. | reverse complement strand
CCGTCCATGGTCTCGGACAGAGTCACTAGCGGGTGGTTGAAGTTGTTCAGGATCTTGCGACCCTCCTCCACGTTGTTGCCGTCAAGACGAACAACAAGTGGCTTGGATGCGCGGTCACCTAGGGTGTTTAGCGCTCCAACGATTCCGTTTGCAACAGCGTCGCAAGCAGTGATTCCACCGAATACGTTTACGAATACGCTGCGAACCTGTGGGTCATTCAGAATCACGTCTAGACCTGCGGCCATCACCTCTGCTGAAGCGCCACCACCAATGTCTAGGAAGTTAGCTGGCTTGACTCCGCCGTGACGCTCTCCCGCGTATGCAACGACGTCAAGGGTGCTCATAACTAGACCAGCACCATTACCAATGATTCCGACCTCGCCATCCAACTTCACGTAGTTGAGGTCCATCTCCTTGGCCTTGGCCTCTAGAGGATCCAGAACATCGCGCTCCATCGACTCACGGTCGTGGCGGAACTCGGCGTTGTCGTCGAAAGTGACCTTGCCATCAAGGGCAACAATGTCGCCATCCTTGGTCAATACCAGCGGGTTGACCTCGACCAAAGTTGCGTCTTCCTCTTTGAAAACCTTGTATAGCTTGACGAATACATCGGCTACGGCATCAACCAACTCGGCTGGGAAGCCACCGGCGATTGCGATCTCCTTGGCCTTGGCCTTGTCGATGCCTGCAACTGCGGAAACCGGAATCTTCGCAAGTGCTTCTGGGCGCTCGACTGCCAACTGCTCGATCTCCATACCGCCCTCAACGCTGCAGAGCGATAGGAAGGTGCGGTTGGAGCGGTCAAGCAAAACTGAGAAGTAAAACTCTCGCTCAATCTGTGCACCCTGGGCAATCATCACGCGCTTTACGACGTGACCCTTGATGTCTAGGCCGAGGATCTGCTCAGCCTTTTCTTTGGCTTCAGCTGGGGAGAAGGCAACCTTCACGCCGCCAGCCTTGCCACGACCACCGGTCTTAACCTGGGCCTTGACTACAACGGTTCCGCCAATGGCTGCCGCTGCGGCTTCTGCTTCTGCTGGGGTGTCTGCGATTCGACCCTGCAGCACGGGAACACCGTACTTTTCGAAGAGGTCGCGGGCTTGATACTCAAATAGATCCACGTTGGTTTTTCCGATTCCGATTGGCGGGCAACGGGTGCAAGTTTAGCGAGAAATGGCTTGGCTAAAGCCCGCTAAAGCTTTTCGATAGGAGCCATTTTGACCAAGAGACGCTTCGTCACGCCAGATGCGAATCGAATCTCGGCAGTTTGGCGAGGCGGGCTCCCAGCAACCGAGATAACGCTTCCCTGACCGAAGGCTTCGTGCTGAATCCGGTCTCCCACTGCCAGCTCCAAGTCTTTGTTGTCGCGAATCTGAGCGGGGGTGTTGATTGCGCCGGCCCAGCTTCGCTTGCGCTCGCTCGGGTCAACCGGTCGAAGCGCATCACGCTCAGCACCTTCGATTTCCAACAGGTCCTGGGGAATGTCGTTTAGGAAGGCGGATGGGATGAAGCTTGCCGTGTTTCCAAAGACTGTGCGCTGAAGTGCGTGTGAGATGAAGAGTTTTTCTCGCGCCCGAGTCATACCGACATACATCAGCCTGCGCTCTTCCTGAAGCCCTCCTGGTTCATCGAAAGAGCGAACGTGCGGAAGAGTTCCCTGCTCCAGCCCCATCAGGAAGATCACCTGATACTCAAGGCCCTTAGCAGTGTGAAGAGTCATCAGCGAGAGTGAGCCGGACTCGTCTTCAATCTCGTCGGCAGCGGCTGCGAGCGTGACCTCTGCAAGGTAATCGGCAACGGTGCCCTCTGGGTTCTGAGCTTGCCAATCGAACAGTTGACCCAAAAGTGCGTCGAGGTTTTCAACTCTCGCCTCATCCTGCGGGTCGCGGCTTGCCTCAAGCTCCGCTCGATAACCGCTTCGCTCTAGAGTGAGCTTGAGCAGATCCGCAGGTCCATCGGTGACAGTCACTGCCTCGAGCTCATTCAACAGCTCCGCAAAAGAGGTCACGCTGGCGGTGAGCTTTGGACCAAGCCCGAGTTCACCCACATGCAACATTGCCTGTCGGAAGGACAGCTCGTTGGCTCTCGCGAGCAAAGCAATCTTTAGCTCGGTTTTCTCGCCGATTCCCCTGGAAGGGAGATTCAACACTCTTCGAACTGCTTCGTCGTTGCGGCCATTTGAAATGGCAGAAAGGTAGGCGAGCGCGTCCTTGATTTCCTTGCGCTCGAAGAACTTGAGCCCACCGATTACTGCGTAGGGGATCCGCTGACTCTTTAGCTCGGCTTCAACTGCTGGGGTTAGCGCGTTGGTTCGATAGAGCACGGCCATGTCTCGATAGTTCACGCCTTGTTCGTGCAGCTTCTTTACCCGGTCAACCAGGAAAGCTGCCTCATTGCGCTCATCGAAAGCGGTGAAGAGCGTGATCTTCTCACCAGCACCAGAGTCGGTCCAGAGGTTCTTGGCCGGACGATACGGGTTCTGAGAGATCACCGCGTTAGCCCCAGAAAGAATGTTCTGGGTGGAGCGGTAGTTCTGCTCCAAAAGGATGGTGTGGGCACCTGGGAAGTCGCGCTCAAACTCGGTGATGTTTCGAATGTCTGCACCGCGGAATGCATAAATCGACTGGTCCGAGTCACCAACCACGGTGAGGTCCGAGGGTGGGATGACCTCGCCGGTGCGCTCATCAAAGTTTGCATACTCATCCGGTAGCGGGCGAGTGAATTCACGAATCAACGCGTACTGGGCATGGTTAGTGTCCTGGTACTCATCAACCAGGATGTGCCTGAAGCGCTTTTGGTATCTGGCTCTGACCTCTGGGTAGGCGCGCATCAGGTGCACGGTCTCGCCAATCAGGTCATCAAAATCAAAAGCGTTATTGCGCTGCAGCTCTCGGGTGTAGGCCTGGTAAACCTCGGCAACGATTCGCTCTCTTGGGTTTGAGCGATCCGCATTTCTGGCGAAGTCCTCGGCATCCTTGAGCTCATTCTTGGCGTTAGAGATTATTGCCGCCGCCTGCTGAGGCTTGATATCTGCGTCTTCAGCTCCGGCCTCCCGAAGCAAACGCTTCAGTAGGGCTCGGGTGTCGCCGGTGTCGTAAACGGTGAAGTTTGCGTCGTGCCCGAGTCGGTCTGCCTCACGGCGAAGAATTTGAAGGCAGGAGGAGTGGAAGGTCTTGATCCACATGCCCTCACTCGATGCACCAACCAGATGCTCCACGCGCTCGCGCATTTCAGCGGCAGCCTTATTTGTGAAGGTGATGGCAAGAATCTGGGAAGGCCAAAGTTCACGGTTTGCGAGCATGTGACCAATTCGGTGGGTCAGCACGCGGGTCTTGCCGGAACCAGCTCCTGCAACAATCAGCAGGGCTTTGCCGCGGTATGCGACAGCCTCACGCTGCGGAAGATTTAGTCCCTCGAGCAGGGCGTCTGGGTTTTTTGAATCGAAAAGGTCTAACTGCATCGCAGGTAGCCTAGGGGTTAGCTCTGACAAGGTTGACCAGGCGGTCGGGTTGGTCGGCAAACAGACCATCAACCCCGGTATCAATCAGTTTTCTGAACCAAGCATCAACATCACCCTCGGCGGTTTCAACCCTGGCCGTGTAGGCATAGACACTCATTCCCAGTTGCTTTGAACGAGCGACCAGGTTGTTTTGAAACAGCATTGGAATGGCAACCGAAACCCCATCAAACTCGGATGCAATCTCGGCCAAGAGCTCATCGGTGAGCTCCGTGAAACCGCTTGGCAGCATGTCAGGGGCTGAAAGAAATACAAACTTTGCACCCTTGATGCGGTCTCTGAGTTTTTGCAAGACTCCAAACTCAAAGCACTCGATAGTTATTTGGATGCCTCTTGCCTCAAAGGAAGATTGCTCAAGAGCCGATGCGGTGGCCTCGACAATGTTGAGTCCACGCTCCAGAAACTCTTTACCGAACTTAACCTCAACGATTAGGTGCTTGCCATCAAAGTTTGGGTTTGCCAACACTTCAGCAAGAGTCGGAATCTCAAACTCACCGTCGTGCAAAGCGGATTCCGCTCTTGCTGGATAGCGCTCCTTGACCCGCAAAGTTTTGAGCTCTTCACGTGATAGTTCGTAGACCCTGGTGGGGAGGTTGGTCTGGGCAACTGTGGTGGTGAGGGTCAGGTCTTCATCGTGCAGGATTACAGGATGTCCGTCCCTGGTCATTACAACGTCAAACTCGATTGCGTCTGATCCCAGCTGAAAGGCCAACTCGAAGGACTCCATGGTGTTTTCGGGCAGGTAGCCGCAGGCTCCACGATGTCCAAAAACCAGCACGGCTACTCCCACTCGATGGTGCCCGGAGGCTTGGAGGTAATGTCCAAGACCACTCGGTTCACGCCCGAAACCTCATTGGTGATGCGGTTGGAAATCTTTGCCAGGAGGTCGTAGGGCAACCTCGACCAGTCGGCGGTCATGGCATCCTCGGATGACACCGGACGAAGCACGATTGGGTGACCGTAGCTGCGACCATCGCCCTGAACTCCAACCGAACGAACATCTGCAAGCAGCACCACTGGGCACTGCCAAATCTCAGAGTCCTGGCCAGCCTTGCTAAGTTCCTCGCGAACGATTGCGTCGGCCTCTCGAAGCAGATCTAGCCGCTCCTTATTAACCTCGCCAACAATTCGAATTCCTAGGCCTGGGCCAGGGAATGGCTGACGCTGAACAATCTCCTGCGGCAAACCCAGCTCGGCACCAATTGCACGAACCTCATCCTTGAACAAAGTGCGAAGGGGTTCAATCAGTTCAAAGTCCAGGTCATCCGGCAATCCACCAACATTGTGGTGGGACTTGATGCCTGCGGTTGCACCGCCGCCGGACTCGACAACATCCGGATACAAAGTGCCCTGCACCAAGAACTTGATTGGTCTGTTGTCGGCTTTGGCCTCGGCAACCAACTGACGCTCTGCCGCTTCGAAGGTTCTGATGAACTCGCGGCCAATAATCTTTCGCTTGGTTTCGGGATCCGTTACTCCTGCGAGCGCCGACAAGAACTTCTCTTCCGCATTCACGGTGATTAGACGAATACCTGTGGCTGCAACGTAGTCGCGCTCCACCTGCTCGGCCTCACCCTTGCGCAGTAGTCCGTGATCCACAAACACCGCGGTGAGCTGGTCCCCGACTGCTTTGTGAACCAGCGCAGCTGCTACCGCAGAGTCAACTCCGCCAGAGAGGCCGCAGATAACCCTTGCATCCCCGACCTGAGAGCGAATCTTGTCGACCTGCTCGGCAATAACATTGCCCGAGTTCCAGGTTGGGGCAATGCCGGCTCCCTGGTAGAGGAAGTTCTCCAGCACTCGCTGCCCCTGCTGCGAGTGCTTTACCTCTGGGTGCCACTGCACTCCATAGATTCGCTTCTCAACGTTCTCAAAAGCTGCAACCGGGGTGGTGTCGGTGGAGGCCAAAACACTAAATCCACTCGGGGCCTGAACTACCTGATCGCCGTGGCTCATCCAGCAAACCTGAAGGCTTGGTTGCCCAGCTAGCAGCACTCCACCATCAGAAAGGGTCAGGTCGGTTGCTCCGTATTCTCGCTTACCGGTCTTATCAACCTTGCCGCCAAGAGCTTGAGCGAGAACCTGAAAGCCGTAGCAAATTCCAAGCACTGGGACTCCAAGCTCAAGGATTGCCTTATCTAGCTGAGGCGATCCAGCCTCATAAACACTTGATGGTCCGCCCGAAAGAATGATTGCGGCAGGGTTCTTGGCCCTGACCTCTTCAGCGGTAATGCTGTGGTGAACGATCTCTGAAAAAACGCTTGCTTCGCGAACCCTTCTCGCGATCAACTGGGCGTACTGAGCACCAAAGTCAACTACTAGAACTGGCTTCATGCGCGTGCCTCAATCTCCGCAAGTTCTTGCTCTGCGAGCTTGCCATATTTGGACTCGGTGTAGAAGGAAAGCAGTGGAACGATGCCACCCAGACCGATAAACAAAAAGCGAGTGAATGACCAGCGCATAAGAGTCCACACCCGGAAATCTGCAATCAGATAAACCACATACAGCCAGCCGTGCACAATCAAAATCAAGATTGTGAGGTTGATGCCCACAGTGGGAAGGCCCTCGCCCTCGACTCCATAGTCTTCGAAGGTGATAAAGCCGTTGGGACCCAAAAGCCATAGGTCGTAACCAAGAAACGGCAGCCTTCTGATGCCCCAGGTGATCATGAGCAGAATCAAGAAGATTCCTGTCACAAAAGAGGAGACTCGGTAGAACTTCAGTACCTTGCGAATCTTCGGGACTTGGGATGGCGAGATGGGCATGGGAGAAGTTTACTTCGGGCTCAGTACTGTCTAAGTGCGCCCAGCACCATTGCCTTGGCGGACTCAGCAGATCCCGCGCTGAGCGCAGCCTGAGCAACATCCACTGCCTCATCCAAGCTAACCGAGGAGAGCGCAGTTCTAACCGCGCCCACCTGGCTCATAGATGTAGATACCGAATCAAATCCAAGCCCTGCCAGCACAATTGCGAACACCGGGTCCGATGCACTCTCGCCACAAACTCCAGTTGAGATGTTGGCCGCTTGTGCAGCCTTGGCAATCTTGGCGAGTAGCTTGATCAGCTTTGGCTGCCATGGGCTCAGTAGCGCAGGACTGAGCGGAGCTAGGCGATTGGTTTCAAACAAAAACTGCGAGAGGTCATTGGTTCCAACTGAGACAAAGTCGACTTTGCCCTTCAGCTTTTCCACCTCGTTTGCCAGCGATGGGGTTTCCACCATCACACCAACCTTGTAGTGGCCATGAGCCCTGGCTAGTTCGGCAAACTCAATCGCCTCCGATGCACTGTCGACCATCGGAGCCATTACCCATATCTCTCGGCCGGTTAGCTCTCTCGCTCGCTCAATGCTCTTGAGCTGGCCAATCACAAACTCTCGGTTATCACTCAGCAGGCTGTAGCCGGGAGTGAGTGCAGCCTTTGGATCAACCGACAGGAATGGCACTGGCTTATCGGTGCTGACATCGATTGTCCTCACCACCACCGGGCCCTCTGGGGCGGCGGCAAATATGTCTAAGTAGCTCTTGGTCTGCTCGTCTACCGACGGCACCGTGTGCTGGGACAGATAAAGCAGTTCGGTCCGAAGCAGGCCAACCCCCTCAGCCGAAGTTGCAGCCGCCCGCACCGAATCTTCCAAAGAGCCGATGTTGGCCCGAACCGGAATGATTGGCTCAAAGCTCTTCGCAACCAAACTGATGCTCTGGGTTGCTGATGATATGTCTGCATCCACAAGCACTCGATCTCCAGCCGGGTCGACGAGCACAACTTGGCCGTCCAAGAGCTGGTCAGCACCCTCACAACCCAAAACGGCTGGAATCCCCATCGAGCGCAAAAGGATTGCAGAGTGGGAGGTTGGACCGCCCTTGCTCGTGATTACCCCAACCACCGCCTTGCCAAACTGAGCAATATCGGTCGGGAAGAAGTCTTCGCCAACCAGCACAACTCGACCGCGCAGTGGAACCTGCATGCCCAAGCCAAC
Source organism: uncultured Aquiluna sp. (assembly GCA_964593635.1). Lineage (GTDB taxonomy): Bacteria > Actinomycetota > Actinomycetes > Actinomycetales > Microbacteriaceae > Aquiluna. The sequence continues at coordinate 60 of CAZQHT010000050.1, read as the reverse complement.
TCCATTGAGCTCTGCCGAAACTCGGGTGGCAAGGTCCTTTAGGTCAGCTGCTCGTTCCTC
>CAZQHT010000049.1:5026-7573 GCA_964593635.1 uncultured Aquiluna sp. | reverse complement strand
GCAAGCTGTTCGATGGCCTGAGCAAGCTCAATCATGCTCATCTGATCAGCGTCCTTGATGTTTGGAACTATCAGTCCACGAGGTGTTGCAGCTGCGATTCCCAAGTTCACGAAGTTGTGAACGATGATCTCCTCATCGGTCCAGGTCGAGTTCACCATGCGGTTTCTTCGAACCGCCCAAATCATGGCCTTGGCCACGATTAGCAGCGGTGTGACCTTGATGCCTGCGAAATCGACCGAGTTCTTGAGGCGCTTGACGTATTCCATAGTTCGCGTGGCATCAACGTCGACGAAGATGCTCACGTGAGGAGCGGTGAAAGCACTTTTGACCATAGCTGTCGCAATTGCCTTGCGAATGCCCTTGACCGGTATGCGCTCTTCGCGCTCCGATGGAGCGTCTGGAGTGGTGAGGTTCTTGAAAACACCGGCTTGGCTGGCCGAACCAATTACATCCTCGCGGGTGATCTCACCGTGAAGTCCAGTTCCCTGAACCAGATTTAGGTCAACGCCAAGCTCCTTGGCCATCTTTCGGATGGGTGGCTTTGCCATTACTGCCTCGGTAGAGGCTGCACTCATCACCATTGCAACCGGAATTGCGGTTGCAATGGGGGCCTGCTTGACCGCTCTTCTTCTAGAGCTGGCTTCACCGGAGTCGCCATAGCCAACCAGGGTTGGGATCTTGTATTCAGCGCCGGTGTCGGTCTCTTGCTCAACTGCACTGGCTGGAGCATCGGTTGGGGTTTGCAAGGGAACAGGAGTGCCTTCGGCCACGTTCACCGAAATGATTGGGCTTCCGACCTCGACAGTGTCACCTTCTTGAGCAAACAGTTCCTCAACCACGCCTTCGAAGGGGCAGGGCAGTTCAACTACAGACTTGGCGGTTTCAATCTCGCAGATGGTCTGGTTCACGGTGACCTTGTCACCAACTGCCACCTTCCAAGAGACGATCTCGGCCTCGGTTAGTCCTTCGCCAACATCTGGCAGTGGGAATTTCGCAATGCTCATCTGTTGCTCCTAGTAGGCCATGATTCGGTCAACGGCCTCGAGGATGCGGTCCGCATCCGGGAGGTAGGCCTCCTCCAGCTTGGCTGGAGGGTATGGGGTATCGAATCCACCGACTCGAAGCACTGGTGCCTCAAGGTGGTAGAAGAGGTTTTCGGTGATTCGGGCAGATATCTCGCTTGAAAGCGAGACATTCGTCGGTGCCTCATGGGCAATGATTGCCCTGCCGGTCTTTTGAACCGAGGCGAAAATGGTCGGATAATCAATCGGCGACAGCGAACGCAGGTCGATGACCTCGATGCTCACGCCCTCTTGAGCCCCAATCTCAGCTGCCTGCAAGGCGTTAGTCACCATGGGCCCGTAGGCCAGGAGTGTCACTTGGGTGCCCTCGCGCAGCAATCTGGCGTTGTGAAGCGGCATTGGTGGGGTGTCCAGATTTACAGGTCCCTTTTGCCAGTAGCGACGCTTTGGCTCAAAGACGATGACCGGGTCAGGGCTTTGGATTGCCTGCTGAATCATCCAATAGGCATCGTTTGGGTTGGATGGAGTAACGATCCGCAGGCCAGGCGTGTGGGCGAAGTAAGCCTCGGGGCTTTCGGAGTGATGCTCCACGGCCCCAATCCCACCACCGTAGGGGATCCGAATAACCACTGGCATTTGGGTGAAACCCTCCGAGCGGTAGGTGAGTCTCGCCAGCTGGCTGGTGATCTGGTTGAAGGCAGGGAAAACAAAGCCATCGAACTGAATCTCGACTACTGGGCGATAGCCGCGCATGGCTAGACCAATGGCAGTTCCGACGATTCCGGATTCAGCAATGGGTGAGTTAAAGACTCTTTCCTGACCGAACTCCTTGTGAAGCCCCTCGGTTACGCGGAAAACGCCACCTAATTCGGCAACGTCTTCGCCAAACATCAAGACCTTGGGGTCGTCCTGCATCGACTTCTGCAGCCCTGCATTCAATGCCTTGGCTATGGCCATGTCCTTGTAGCTACTCATGACTGCCCATCTGCTGCTCGTAGGCCTTCAGCCAAGCAGACTGGCGTTCGATGTCTGGGTGAGGCTCGGAGTAGACATTGTGGAAAATGTTTTCTAGGGGAGGCACTGGCAGTGCAAAAGTCTCGGCGCGGATTTGGGCTGCTAGCTCGTCACCTGCGACTCGCACCTCTTCAAAGAATGCGTCGCCAATGCCTTGGCGGCGCAGGAAAGCCTCAAACCTGATTAGCGGGTCGCGAGCTTTCCAAAATTCAACTTCATCCTCAGAGCGGTATTTGCTCGGGTCATCACTTGTGGTGTGAGCGCCAATTCGGTAGGTCAGGGCCTCAATCAGATGTGGGCCGTGACCGGCTCGAGCTTGATCCATGTGGAACTTGGTTGCCGCGTAGCAGGCCAGAACGTCGTTGCCATCAACTCGCATGCCTGGAACTCCAAAGCCTTCACCCCTGCGGTAGAGCGGAACCTTGGTTTGGCTGTCAACGTGTGAGGAAATGGCCCACTGGTTGTTCTGAACAAAGAACACAATTGGAGACTCGTTGATTGCAGCAAACAA
>CAZQHT010000049.1:0-4926 GCA_964593635.1 uncultured Aquiluna sp. | reverse complement strand
CCGTGGGTTATCGCAACGCCGTGCTCTCGGTAGCTGGGGAAGATGTGATCATTTGCGCCAACGCCATAGCCGGAACCGATCTGAGCACCCTCTTGACCAATCGCAGGAACCCAAAGTCCCAGCTGACCCTGGCGCTGAAGCGCAATCGCTTCAATGTCAAAACGTCGGATGCGAGCCATGTCGCGATAGAACTTTGTAAGGTCAGCCTCGTCGAGCGACTCAATCAACTCGCCATACTTGGCATATTCCTTCGGAACACCGAAGGTGCCATCTGGCGCCAAGAATTGCATCATTGGCAGCTGAGAGTCTGGGGTCACAAAAGCTAATTTAGCCCGAGTGCTGTAAGAATTGGGACATGTTGCGTTTTCTAGTGAGCACGATCGTCAATGCCGTAGGCCTGTGGGTAGCCACTTTGGTCATTCCTCAGATTCAGCTAACCCCTTACGGAGGAACTGGGCTTTGGGAAACCATGGCTTCATTCCTAGTCATCGGTGCACTATTCGGCATCGTGAACGCAATCATTGGCCCGGTCATCAAGATCTTGGCCTTCCCGCTCTACATCATCACCTTTGGGTTGATCTCCTTCGTAATCAATGGCTTCCTGCTGCTCTTGGTTGCTTGGCTGAGCAATCTGCTTGGCGCAGATGTATTTGCTATTGATGGATTCACCTCCGAGGGTCTTGAGATTGCCTCGCTGGGCTGGGCCATCCTTGCCGCACTTGTGATGAGCATCGCCAGCTTCTTCACCCGCTCGGTTCTGAAGGTTCTGAAGATTCGCTAACCGCGACTGATTTCAAAGCTGTAGCGCAGTCCCTGGACCCCCGGGTCCTGGCCAAGCTTTTCTTCAATTCGCCGAAATCCCAGGTCGTTAGCTGCATCTAGTTCGGCCGCAGTCTTCTCGTAGGCGGCCATTCGGTGGGCATCGACCAAACTTTCAAACTTTCCATCCCCAGAAACCGTCACCCAGTTCTCCCTCATGGGGTTCACACCTCCCCCCAACACCGACACCGGGTCGCTTTGATGCGAAATAGCAATGGTTGGGACCTGGAGATCAAGGTGAGAAATGGGTCCCCCAAAGGAGATCAACCCCTTTACCTCGTATGGCTGGGGGTGCTGGGCGATGTTTCCAGCCACCAATGCACCCTGGGAGTGCCCGATGAATAGAACCCGATCCGATGCACCAGCCCCCAGTTGAGCCAGAGCATGTTGAACCGCTTGCTGACTGGGAGCCACCGAGCCACCTAAGGCAGTCAGGCCTGAACGGATGTTCAATGGGTTAGATCCCCCGAAACTAAAGGCTTGCGTGCCGGGGACGTAGACATTGATCTGTCTGCCATAGCCCAAGGGATAAACCTCGATAGAGATCTTTGAGCCTGTTCCGTAGGCGGATCTGAGCCTTGCAGCGTGACCAGCAATCGATTCAGTGGTTTGAGCCTGAGAGAGTTTGACTAGCTTGGCGCTGCCATCCAGATCACGGGCCAATCCCAGACTCAGTTGCGACTGTTGAATGCCTTGAATCATGTGAGGAGTGCTGCGATAGCCGGCAGCAAGGGGAAGCAGGGATGTGGCAGTGGAAACCATCACGGTTTTTCCAAGTGACGGTGCTCCGGTTAGCCCCAGAACAGCAAAAGCCGCAGCAGCTTTAGTGATGACCTCGGCTGAGCCCTGAGAAATTGGATTGGGGCTACTGATGACGGGTGAAAGCCCTGCAAGTGGCTGAAGAGTTTGTTGCATGAGCAACAGGATTCTTGCCTCGGTTGAAAAGTATGCCTCGGCTGCCAGCTGGGTCTTTGAAGCGAGCGCTCTGACTCTCTCAATCAGCCCAGGGAGCAAAAACATAAGTTGAACCTGCGGCAATGGATTTGGGAGGAAGTCAAATAGCAGGTGTTGGGGTTCAACCATGGCCTCCTCTAGTCGCTCAGCGGCAAGGATTAGCTGGCCTGAGATGCGCTGCAGCTCTTCGTAGGAGGCGACAACCTCGGGGTTACCGCCATAGATCTCTAGGCCCACAGCGAGTCCACAACCGCATTCAGCTCGTGAATCAACTCCCATACCTGTAGCTCGTGGGCTTGCGCCGCCGGCCCACGCCACTGGCTTGGAGTGGGCATGGCCGCGACCAGACAGAACCTGGCGTTATCGAGCTGAAGCATGATTGATGCTTTCTCAAACTCAGATTTGATTTGGTCGACTTGGGCGATTCTGTGGAGAGCTTGGGCCAAAACTGCCCTGTGAATGGGAAACTAGGCGCGTGAGCAAACTTTCTGTGCAGCCGCTAAGTCCACTGGACGGTCGTTACCGTGCCCAAGTCCAAGACCTGGGCGAATACCTAAGTGAAGCTGGTCTGAATCGGGCCCGCATCCAGGTAGAGGTCGAGTGGCTGATTTGGCTTGCCAACAAGGACCTGCTGAACACCAAGGCCAAGCTATCCGACAAGGAAATGGCTGCACTGAGAGCTCTGGGTAATGAGAACTTCGGCGATGAAACCGTTGCAGAGCTGGCAAAAACCGAGGCGGTCACCCGTCACGACGTAAAAGCGGTTGAATACTTCATTCGCGATGCCCTTGCTGCACATGGTCGGGAAGACCTCAGCGAACTAGTTCACTTCGCTTGCACCTCCGAGGACATCAACAATCTTGCGTATGCGCTGACTGTTTCCGAGGCGGTCTCAAAGGTTTGGCTACCAAGGGCGACTGCTTTGGTCGCAAAAATCAAGAAGCTTGCTCTTGAGCTAGCAGAGACTCCGATGCTCTCGAAGACCCATGGTCAGCCAGCCACACCAACCACAATGGGCAAAGAGCTCGCGGTTTTTGTACACCGTTTGAGTAGACAGCTCAAGCGCATTGAAGCTCAGGAGTGCTTAGGTAAGTTCTCGGGAGCCACCGGCACCTTCTCCGCGCATGTAGTTGCTGCCCCCGGAGTCAATTGGCTAAAGGAGTCTGAGGGTTTTGTCTCCCACCTCGGCCTCACCTGGAACCCAATCACCACTCAAATCGAATCTCACGATTGGCAGGCAGAGCTTTATCAGTCGATGACCCACTTCAACCGGATCCTGCACAATCTGGCAACAGACATCTGGACCTACATCTCCATGAATTACTTCACCCAGATTCCAGTTGCGGGTGCCACCGGGTCATCAACCATGCCCCACAAGGTCAACCCGATTCGATTTGAGAACGCAGAAGCAAACCTTGAGCTTTCAAACGCGATTCTGGACTCTCTGGCTCAAACCCTTGTGACATCAAGGTTGCAGCGGGATCTAACCGATTCTTCGACCCAGAGAAACATTGGGGTTGGATTCGGCCACTCGTTGCTTGCCATCGACAACCTAAACCGTGGCCTAGACGAGCTTGCCATCAACAAAACTGTCCTTCTCGAGGATCTGCTTCAAAACTGGGAAGTCTTGGGTGAGGCGATTCAGACTGCAATTCGGGCAGATGTTGCTCGTGGAGAGTCAAAAATCTCTGATCCATACGCTCTTCTGAAGGAGCTCACTCGTGGAAAGCGAATTGGCGAAGCCGATTTGCTCGACTTCGTAGGGAAACTGGATGTCTCAGATGAGACCAAGAAGCGACTTTTGGCACTGAGGCCTGAGAATTACGTCGGTTTGGCCACCGCTGTGGCCAAGCTAGTCAACTAGCGGAGTTTTGGCTTAGTGGGATCGGTGTCATCCGGCTTGTAGGTGAGATCCATGGTTGCAATAGCGACCAGAAAAATGATGAAGGTTACTAGGCCTGCTGCCACCCCGGTCTCAACAAATCTGGTACCGAAGTAAACCAAGACACCAACAATTAGGCCGGCGACGCTTGAGATGGTCATGTATGACTTGAGATTTGTAAGGCGCTTCACGCTAGAAAGCCTACTTCGCCTTTTGAACCGAGGCAGCCGCGATTCCCAGGTGAACCCCAGATAGCGCTAGGTACGCGCCAAAGAAACCAACGGCACTCACTTCATCCAGCGGCACTGCCAAGAACAGCAGCCCTAGAACCAGGGCAAAGACCGCACTCATCAGGTAATCCTTGCCAGCTACGGTTTTGAATCCGTTTCGGCGGGCCTGGTAGAGCTCGAACGCTCCGGAGATGATTCCCCAGGCCGAAACCAGTGACAAAAATGCTGATAGCTGGTTAGGGGTGTTGGAGAAAGCCAGCGCTGAGAACATGCCGATCAACAGAGCAAGGGTTGCCACAGGGAGTTCTTGGAGTGGATTTAGCCCGACTCTGCGCACAAAAACCAGTGCTCCTCCACCAAGACCAAGCGCCAAACCAAAGGCTGCGAGGACGATTAGGCCGACATCGGCACCGTGGGCCTGACTGAAGGTGATGAAAACTCCAAGCGCGAAGCTAATCGCAGCCCTAAATCCCTGTTGGTATCTCACAGGGCTTAGCTTGGCATATTTACAAAGCGGGAGTACTGCCCGTGGAAAGCAACCGTGACGGTTCCGGTCGGGCCATTTCTCTGCTTGGCAAGAATCAGGTCAGCCTCACCGGCTCTTGGGTGATCTCTTTCGAAGATGCCCTCGCGGTGCAGCAGGACGACAACGTCGGCGTCCTGCTCAAGCGATCCGGACTCTCTCAGGTGAGAAAGCTCAGGGCGCTTGTCTTTCGCCTGCTCAGCCTGACGGTTGAGCTGGGAAAGAGCCACCACTGGGATGCCGAGCTCTTTGGCCAGCAGTTTGAGGGCTCTGGAGAACTCCGAGACCTCCTGCTGGCGAGACTCAACTTTTTTTCCACTGGACATCAGCTGGATGTAGTCAATTACGACCATCTTGAGATCAACCTGCTGCGCCAGCCTGCGGCACTTCGCGCGAATCTCAACCAGCGACATGTTTGGGGAATCATCGATGTAGAGCGGGGCGTCGTTGATCTTGCCGCGCACCGCTGCTAGGCGGGTCCAGTCTGCTTCGGAAACGTTTCCCTTACGCATGGACTG
>CAZQHT010000048.1:6300-7615 GCA_964593635.1 uncultured Aquiluna sp. | reverse complement strand
GAATTAGTCGCGCCAATCAAGAAGATGCCGCAGATGGACTTTGACTCTAAGTTCAAAGTCTTCCTAGTCCAAGCGCTAACCCCAAAGGGTCCTGGCCTGGTTGAGGGCGTGAAAGCCAGAAATGAAAAGGTAGGCGCTGCCAAAGTCAGAATCTTTGAACCAGAAAATCCCGGGTCTGGGGCCATGGTCTGGATTCATGGCGGTGGCCTGATACTAGGCAAGCCTGAGCAAGATGACTTCATGCTTTCTGAGCTGGCAAGAGACCTAAGGATTCGAGTGTTTGCGCTGGGATATCGCGTGGCTCCAAAGCACCCCTTCCCCACCCCACTAAATGACTGCATAGCCGGCTACCAGTGGGTGCTGGATAACTCCGAGCGCTTTGGCATCGACACTTCAAACATCGTGCTTGCCGGCGCGAGCGCCGGCGGATGCTTGGCTCAATCCCTCGCGCTCACATTGCGTGACAGCGGAAAATCACCTAAAGCCAATGCGCTTTTGTATCCAATGCTTGATGACCGAACCGCAGCCAAGCTAGAGCTTGACGGGACATCGCTGATTTGGACCAATAAATCAAACCGTTGGGCTTGGACCCAGTACTTGGGTTATGCCGCCGGGAGCAAGGAGCCTGTGAAGTATTCGGTCCCAGGCCGAGCCGAAGACCTAACCGGTCTTCCCCCAACCTGGATTGGTGTTGGGGATGTTGACCTCTTCTATGCCGAGGATGTGGTCTTTGCCAACAGGTTGCTTTTGGCCGGAGTTGAAACCCAACTCAAGATCTTCAAGGGCTACCCGCATGCCGCCGAAACCATGGTCCCGGATGCCGAGATTTCCAAGCAGTTCAAGGCCGACCTACGGTCCTTCGTTCGCCAGCAGCTCGCCAGAGAGCGAGTGGGCTACTAGTGAAGCTGCGCACCAAGATAATCCTGGGTTCCTTGGCCGCAGCATTGGTCTTTGGCCCGTTCCTCGTTCCAGTCAATACCTCTGGCACGCTCACCAAAGAGGAAGCAGCTGCTCAGCTTTGGGGTGGCAAGTCGGAGTTTGTTGAAGCTTTAGACCACGAGGTTCACGTTGTTACTGCGGGCAGTGAAAGCTCTGACCGATTGATTTTGCTGCTTCATGGTTTTGGAGCGAGCGCATTCTCTTGGCGTGATGTGCTGGAGCCGCTCGCTGCGCATGGCTATGTGGTTGCCTACGATCGAGCAGCCTTTGGGTTTACTGAGCGGCCCACCTCCTGGGATGTGAATCCCTACTCCTCGCTGGGACAGCTTGAGGTTATTGATCAGCTGATTGAACGCTTTGGGCAGGGCAAGGAGGT
>CAZQHT010000048.1:2331-6200 GCA_964593635.1 uncultured Aquiluna sp. | reverse complement strand
TGGGAGTTCAACAAAGCTCCGCGCTCACTTGGAGTTGCAGAGCGTTTGGCGGAGCTGACGATGCCGGTTTTGGTAATTACCGGTGACAACGATCTGGTGGTTGCAACGGCTGACTCGATTCGACTTGCCTCGGAACTGCCTAGTGCTGAGCTAGTAGTGATTGAGAACTCCGGGCACCTCCCGAATGAGGAAAAGCCCCGAGAGTTTGCAACCGCAATCATTCAATATCTTTCGACCCTGAGATAGGTTCTGGACTATGTATAAGTTCTCGTTCGTCACTGTTCGGCTAGCCGTTGGACTGAGCTTGCTCGGCAGTGTTGCCTGGCAGGTAACCGACCGCATAGTGAATGGGCTCTTCAGGCCCTTTGAGTACTTCGCCTACTTCTCGATCGTTTCGGCGATTGTTGCAGGTGCCCTTTTGCTGGTCTCCGCCTTCTACCTCGCTACCGACAGGGCAGAGACAAAGTTTTTGAACATTGCGCGACTGAGCCTTGCTGCTGCAATGGTGATTGTGGGTGTTGTCTATCACGCGCTTTTGGCAGATGCAGCGAATGATGTGCGGGATGGTGACTACGCATGGCCGGTGCTGCCAAACGAGATCATTCACACCTATGCGCCGATCTTGATTGCCATTGAATATGTGATTGCACTGCGTTCTCCAACCCTGCGCTTGCGCGCAGCGCTTTGGGTAATGGTGTTCCCATTGGCGTGGCTTGGCTTCTCAATTGTGCGAGGACTTGCAACCAACTGGTGGCCCTACTGGTTCATTAACCCAAACGAGGAGGGTGGCGTTGGTTCGGTGCTGATGTATGTTGCAGCGATCACATTGTTCTTCATCGCGATGGGATATCTACTGCACGGACTTCGACTTCAGCTAGGGAAACTAGTCAAGCTTTAGGTCTAAAAAACACCACTCCAATCAGCGGAGTTTTCTCGCTTGAGGGTTAGTCTCGTATACACATGTGCAATACACCTCAAGCATTGGATGAGACGTGAAATCAGAAGTTGTAAACCTTCGCCTGACGGCAGAGCAAAAAGCCTCCATCGATTACGCGGCCAAGCAGGCTGGTATTTCTCGAACTGAGTTCATGGTCTTGGCCTCAATCGAACGAGCAATGGATGCTCGCTACGACCAGGTTCGGTTCACCCTTCCTCGCGAGGACTTCGACTACCTAATGGATCAGGTTTCGGCCGGGCGTTCAGATGCTCAGTCCGAGGCTATTGAGCGCATGAACCAGGTCAAGCTGCCATGGGAAAAATAGTTCCGCTACTTTCTGCCAGCAGCCTGGACTTTGACTGCGGTGATGACCAGCTGAACCGCTGGTTCAGAGTGAATGCAATCCAGAGTGAAGCTGCTGGTTTTTCTCGCAACTACGTGATGCTGGATAAAGCCAACATCGTTGGCTTCTATTCGCTCAGCGCGGCTGCGGTTGATATTGAACCCTCTGAGTTTGGGGTTCCCGGATCACCAAAACCAGCACCGGCGGTCTTGCTTGGTCGAGTGGCAGTTGCATCCCAATACCAGGGCAAGGGTGTTGGTAAGCGATTGATGTTTGATGCAATTCAAAGGTCAAAGTTGATTGCCAAGCGAGTTGGGGCAAGCGTGCTTCTGGTTCACCCAAGACCAGATGTGAAGGATTACTTCGTAAAGAATGGGTTCTTGTCGCTCACTGGTTCGGATGCAGTATTCCTGAAGCTCTAGTGAGCTGAAATTAGTTTTCCTGTTTTGTGGTTGCAGTAAACATGATTGATTACGCAACCGAACTAACCATGCTGAATGGCACCGCCAAGAACCTGAGCGACTTTGAGGGTCAGCTGGTGATGGTCGTGAATGTCGCATCGCGTTGCGGACTCTCCCCGCAGTATGAGCAGCTAGAGGCACTTCAGAAGAAGTACTCAGATCGTGGCTTCACTGTCTTGGGCGTTCCATCGGGTTCCTTCAAGCAGGAGCTCAAGGATGACGCTGCGATTGGTGAGTACTGCTCCGCCACCTGGGGCGTTACCTTCCCGATGACCCAGAAGACCGATGTCAACGGCAGCAAGCGTCACCCGCTCTACAAGCAGCTGGTGAAGGCTAAGGACTCAATGGGTCTAGCTGGTCCTGTGATGTGGAACTTCGAGAAGTTCTTGATTTTGCCAAACGGCGAGGTTAAGCGTTTCCGCCCTCAGACCAAGCCCGATGACGCAGCAATCATCGAGGTCATTGAGGCGAACCTCCCGCGATAAAGTTCAACTATGGCTCAGGTCGTAGTTGCAGCAATAATCCAAAACCCTCAGGGGCAGTATTTGTGCTGCAAGCGAGGGGACTGGAAATCAGCCCCAGGTAAGTGGGAGTTTCCCGGCGGGAAACCAGAACCTGATGAGTTGCTCGAAGATGCACTGGTGCGCGAGATTCAAGAAGAGCTTGGCGTAGCCATCAAAGTGCAGCGGCAGTTTGACCGCAGCACCACAAAAGTCGCTGATGTTGAAATCGACTTGGTTTGTTTTGTTGCAGACCTTGTTGACGAGTATCCAACCAGCTCAACCGATCACTCTGAACTTGCCTGGGTAGATGAAGCAGAGCTCTCAAAGCTGGACTGGGCAGAGCCAGATCTTCCAGCGCTGAAAAGGATCTTGATTCCTTTTTGCTAGATGATTCCCACCAGGTTGAGTGTGAAGTACATCATCACGATGCCACCCAATCGGTAAACCCACTTCAGCTTCTTAACCGGACGATCCTCATCCTCAGTAACACCGTGCCGACCAAACATGCCCAGTACGCTCAGCAGCAACATCGGTAGCGGCAAAATCACAAAGGACAACTGAGCCAACTCGGCACTGACTCCCAACAGGGTGGTTAGCCAAGCGGTTGTGAATGAGGCGACCAAGATCGAGAAGGCAAGCCCAGGAATTCCAGTTGGCATGATGCGCCAGATCAGCGGAACGTTCGGGAACCGGTCCTGATACCAACCTATGACCGTTGGAACCAAGAACAGAGCCGATCCCACGAACGACTCCCATCCAGGACCAATGATTGCTCCGGTGAATAGCACCCAGATCGCATAGCGAACTGCTAGAGCAGATGCCTTCTGAACCATTGGTGGGTCTGGAATCTCAGTGGGGTTAATCGCGTCCAGGCGAGCTGGGTAGTAGCGAGCAACAAACTCTTCAAGAATCACTCGAGCCGCAGCCACGACCGCCACCCAGACTCCAAAGTCCGCAACGTGGTTCGCAGCATTCACAGTGAGACCAGTCACCGCTGGCAACACGCTAACCATCGTGGCCACAGACCAGCCAGCCATGAATGGTGCTATTGCAAAGTCAGTCAGTCTCTCCCACCAGCTATCAGTTGACTCCGCTGGCTCCTTTCGGAGTGCTCGGAATGCTGTTGTCAAGAGCGCTGGCCCAACACCAATCACAAACACTGCCATCAGCAATCGAACCTGGTCGAGATCAGGGAGCGCTCCAAAGGCAAAAATCGATCCAACAGAAAACACAATCACTGCCAGGAATCCGGCTGATGCATCAAGCAGTCCGATAATCGCGATCACCAGCAGCAGCTCCCAAGTGGGAGTCAAAATCTCATTGCCGTTGTCAGCAACCGCCATCAGTGCTGCTGCTACACCAGCAGCAGGCAGGAATAGTGAGAGTGAACCAAGCAGTGCTCGCAGGTAAGCAGCGTCATTGACGATCTTTGATAGCAATGGGCTGATTGGAGCCAATCGCAAAGTGAGTCTGTGACTTCTTCGGTCAAGCAGTGTCATAAATCCAAGCGAGAACATTGCGAGCTTGTCGCCCCACCCCTGTTGCTCCAGGGTTATCTGATCTTGCGCTACTTCCAGCTCTGCAATCTCACCCTCGTCCGAATCTTCTAACTCGGCAGCAGCTGT
>CAZQHT010000048.1:0-2231 GCA_964593635.1 uncultured Aquiluna sp. | reverse complement strand
TGTTGGGCTGGGGCAGGGGTCGGATTAACAGTCTGGACCTGGCCGCTCACCACAAGCTCCCACTCCATCGACTGGTTTGCCTGAGGCAAACCCGACGAAGGGATTGGGGTTGAGAAGAGTGTTGCCCTTGGCATGACCAGATTTACCCATGGGTTGCCGTTGAGTGACGAAGTTCGATAGGAAACGTTTGTCGGCAGAATGACGATCAAGACTCGATATGTTCCAGCACGAGTGAACACAAGCGGCTCGGCTTCAATCGTGTTGCTTGCTACTGGGGTGGCTCCGGTGTAAAACCAGCCCGCACCAGTATTCAGATAAGAAACCGCAACATGGGAGCTGAACACCGTCGCATCAACAGCAACGCTTGCTTTGATTGCTTGACCGGCTGGCAACTCTGCTCGAGCCATCGCATTCAACACGGTGCTTGGGTTGGCGATACCTGCCAGATTTGATGTTGCCTGGTTCATCGTGATTCCCGCGGGTGGGGTGAGGATGCCAGCGGCCGACATAGCAGCTCTGGCCTCAGCGCTTGAAGCGGGTAGCAAACCGACAGCGGGGTTATTGACCAGCTGGGAAGGTGAGGTTCCAGCGGTTGTGGCAAGAGTGTGGCCACCAAGATTTGCCGCAGTTGGAGGAATCGTGAGCACCACTGCAGCTTGTGCAAGACGCACTCTAGTTTGCGGTTGTCCGCTGAGGTCATTGACTGAGAAGGTCTGTGTGTAGGTGAGGGTAGTGGTTCCGAACTGAGCTGGCAGAACAGCACTGGTTAGGTTCACCGTGCAGCTTAGAGAGTCTGCGGCGGCGACAACCGAGTCAATAGAGGTAATTCTGTTTCCGTCGAGATCGTCACCGAGAGTTGTCGAAAGCGAGCCACAAGCAATTGGTGCAGATGCAGTGAGCGTGTAGGTGAGTGAGCGTGATGTTCCAGTTGTGTTGGCGGTTCCCAAAACCATGTCGACTTGGCTTCCATCGATCACAATCGCTGCACTGCTTCCAATTGAGCCTGTTGCACCAGGGGTTGGAAGAGTTAGCACTGCTGCGTTGCCAACAGCATCAAGAATTGTTCCGTTGTTTAGTCCAAGCGAACTTGCATTTACGTAATCCAAATCTGAGCTTTGATCGCCAGTCTGAACTTCATACTCAAAGACCATTCCATTGGTTCCGGAGCCGGAGACATAGGTTGCGTGCTTGTCTGTTGCGCCCGTCTCGAGCAAGAGCCTTGGGTTTCCGGTAACAGTTACAGCCTCGGAGAAGCTCACCCCAAGTCTGACCTTTTCCCCGCGGTAGTAGGTCTGGTTTGCACTCAGAGCTGTGACAGAGGTCACAGTTGGTGGAGTGCTGTCGATGACCATCGCGCCTGAGGCACGCAACTGATTGGCTGGATCTGAAGGCTGGCCGCCAAACTCCACAATCAAGATGGTTATCGAGTAATTGTTGGCCTGTTGAATGGTGTCCGTTAGGTCATCCCACTGTCCAGTCGTAATCAAGGCAACGTAGTCGGCAGTGCCATTGGGTTCGCCAGCAGCCCAGTTTCCGTAGGTTGCGAGCTGCCCGGCCTCTGGACCAGAAACAATTCGCCAAGTTCCCTCCACAGCAACGTCATTGATACCAAGCCAGGCTGCTCGACCGTTTGCGACCGCCGAGGATGCGACAAAAGTCTGCTCAGCGGCTGAGGTGATATTGACCATGTAGCCCTGCATGCCTGCAAAGGTGTAGGTGGCTGCTCTATCGAAGGATGAAATCCAGTTCATCCAGCTGTACTCGGGAGACGCCTTCACCTCATAGAAGCGACCGGTGTCTAGTGAGTAGTTCTCTTTGGGGCGAATGTGGAAGTTAATGGTTCTCAATGCAGTGCCAGTAAAGGTGGTGGAGAACTTCACTGCTCTGGCGGCGTTCTGCCACTGAGCTTCTGTTGGTAATGAGCCGCTGTAGGTGAGGTTCAAGACACCGTTGGTGCTGGTCGCGCTCTGGATGGTTCCAAATGCGGTGGCGTCATTGTTTGCAAAAGCCAGCTGGTCTCCCGAAACCACACCAGAGATGCTGACCCTGATTCCGTAGAGCGTGTTACCCCTGCCATCAATCAGCAAGTTGGGGGCAATCACGTTGGGCGCTGCACCAAGATTCGGCAGTGCCCCGAGGTTAATGGTGGGCAAAAAATAGAACACTACTTCTGAGGCATTCGGTGTTCCAATGCTGCCTGCTGCCAGAGCATTGAGTGCGAGATCTCGAGT
>CAZQHT010000047.1:2643-7680 GCA_964593635.1 uncultured Aquiluna sp. | reverse complement strand
GCCCCCTGGACCACAACCAGGTGCTCTACCAGCTGAGCTATACCCACCATGTTTGACGTTGCCGCCAAAGCTTCTAGATTCTATCAGCCTGCAAAGATTTCGCTACTGCCTTTGCTGCATCGCTGTCAGGGCCTGGAGCCTCTACCAAAACTGTGCTTCGGTAGTAGCGCAACTCTTGGATCGACTCCTTGATATCAGCAAGTGCTCGGTGATTTCCGGTCTTCTTCGGCAGTTGGAAGTAAACCCTTGGATACCAGCGGCGGGTTAGCTCCTTGATGGAGCTCACGTCGATGTTTCGGTAGTGCAGGTAGCCATCGAGGGTTGGCATCTGGCGATTCAAAAACATTCGGTCGGTTCCAATGCTGTTGCCAGCTAGGGGAGCGGTGCGAGGCTCTGTGACCCACTGCTTGAGATAGTCCATAACCTGAGTCTCTGCGTCAGATATTGAGAGACCCTGAGGAATCTCGGTAATCAATCCGGAGTCAGTGTGCATCTTGGTCACAAACTCACCCATGTTCGCCATGGCTGCTTCAGATGGCTTCACGACAAGCTGCAGGCCCGGGTGAAGTTCATTGAGCTCGCTGTCGGTTACCACAACAGCTATCTCGCAGATTTCGTCGACGTTTATGTCGAGACCTGTCATCTCGCAGTCAACCCAAACAATCAAGTCAGCCAAGTGCTTCTCGCTTCTAACTAGTCGTTTGAGTGTCGGGACTCTTTGGCGGCTCGTTTCTGAGCTTTGAGCTCTGCCTTGGCTTGCTTCTTCGCATCGCGAAGCTCAGCCTTGGTAGGTGCCGCAGGAGTCTCTTCGACAAACTTTGGTAGCTCTTCGCGAACCGCTGGAATTGGTGCGGTGTCGGTGGAAGGCTCCTTCCAGTTCATCTGAGTCTCGTTGTCGAGTTCAACGCTGTCCTGATCCAGTGACCAAGCCAACGCCGGAGCATCGGTCTCGCGAACCGGAGTGAACTCTGGCTCGGGAACTACTTCTGAATCCGGGGTTATTGCGGCATCTTGTTCAAGCTGCGCAGCAATCGCATCTTCCCAGTTGTTGACAGCCTCAGGCGTCTCAGCAACTTCTGGAGTAGCAACTTCGGCTACTGCCTCTACTGCCTCTACTGCCTCGACTACGGTGTCTACAACCTCTGGAGCACTTTCGACTACCTCTTCGATTTCAGGCTCTGCAACCATCACGCTGCTGGCTGCAGTAGCTGAAGGCGAAGAAGCGGCTGCACTAGCGGCTGCAGCTGCCTTGGCTTCCTTCTTGGAAACCTTTGGCTCAACAGTCCCGGCCGCCTTGGCTGCCTTCTTTTCGAGTCTCGCCTGCTTGCGGGCGACCCTCAGGGCCTTGCGCTCGGCACGACCTTCGACCAGCCAGTAGAGCACTGGAACCAAAACCAGGGTCAGGATTGTGGAGGAGAACAGGCCACCGATAACCACAATGGCTAGCGGCTTGGAGATGAAGCCAGACTCACCAGTCAATCCAAGTGCCATTGGGAACAGCGCAAAGATGGTGGCTAGAGCGGTCATGATGATCGGCCTCAGTCGCTGCCTAGCGCCCGAAATTAGTGAATCTTCGACACTTCTGCCCTGCTTGCGATACTGATTGACCAGGTCAATCAGAACAATCGCGTTTGTTACCACGATTCCGATCAGCATCAACATACCGATCAGGGCTGGGACTCCGAGTGCAGTGTCGGTAATCAGCAATAGACCAAGCGCTCCGGTTGCAGCGAATGGAATCGAGATCAGTAGCAGTAGCGGCTGTAGCAGCGAACCAAAGGTTGCCACCATCACGATGTAGACGATTGCAATCGCTGCCAGCATGGCCAGGCCAAGCTGCTCGAATGATTCGGCCTGATCGGTAGCTGCGCCACCAACGGTTGCCTCAACTCCGGCTGGTAGCTCAATCGACTTGAGCTGCTCGTCAACCGCCAAGCTAATTGCTCCGAGGTCTTCGCCCTCTGGTGCAAGAGAGACTCGGGCAGTTCGATTGCCACGCTCTGAGGTGATGGAGGTTGGCTTGAGAACTTCCTTGACCGATGCGATCGCATCGAGTCGAACCGGACCCTGGAGGGTCGGGATTCTAAGTGCAGCAATCTCCTGGATTGAGTCAGGAGTGTTTGCTCCAGAGATGAATACCTGAGCTTCTCTGCCTTCGATGGTTAGGGTTCCCAGTGAGCTTGGGCGCAGCTGAGCTGCAACAATGCCGCTCACCTGAGCCTCTGTAAGTAGGAACTGAGAGGCCTTCTGGCGGTCAACGATAACCTCAAGAACTCGCTCGTCAGCATCGAGTGTTGTGGTGACCGATGAGACGTCCTTGATGCCAGACATCGCATCTGAGATCTGATCTACACCTAGCTGAAGCAGGTCAGCATCGGCGGAGGTTACCTTGATATCAATGGTCTCGGAGCTTCCAAATCCTCCACCAGAGCTGACGGTGATCTCTGCTCCTGTAGGCATGTCTAACTTCAGAACCTGGGCCTTTAGGGCATCAGTGTCAGCTTCCGCGTCAGCAATGACGTTGAATGAGACTCCCGTACCGCTTGCACCGAATGCGATTCGGCTGTCAGCAGCGGAGCCAACGGTGGTCTGCACGACATCAACGCCTTCGAGGGCAAGGATCTGCTTTTCAACATTCTCAGAGGCTGCGTTTTGCTCGTCCAAAGTGCTGGATGCAGGCATTGCCAGTCTTGCGTTGAACTGGTTTGAACCTGCGCCGTCGATGAAGTTGGTCTTCAGCATTGGAACCAGTGAGAAGGTGTAGCCAAGGATCAGTGCCGCGCCGGTCAGGGTCACCCAAGGGTGACGCCTGGTTCCGTTCAGGATCGGAATGTAGCCGCGCTGCAGGATGGACTTGCGCTCGCGCTCTTCTTCGACCTTGCGCTGCTTCTTTTCAAAGTTCTTTGGATCAGCCTTCTTAGCTTCAACCAAGCGCTTTGGCATGCGAAGGAACCAGTAAGCCAAAACTGGAACGATGGTTAGTGAAACCAGGAGCGAAGCGAGCAGTGCAATTGCAACTGTGAAGGCGAACGGCCTGAAGAGTTCCCCAACTAGACCTTCAACCAAGGCGATTGGCAAGAAGACCGCGACCGAAGTGATGGTCGATGCGGTAATTGCCCCCGCTACCTCCTTGACTGCCGTCATGACGGCCTTGGAGCGCTTCTCGCCGTAGTTGAGGTGACGGTTGATGTTCTCGATTACCACAATCGAGTCATCCACCACGCGACCAATCGCAATGGTTAGAGCACCCAGGGTAAGAATGTTTAGTGAGTAGTCCGCAACCTGCAGACCGATGAAGGTTAGAAGCACTGAGGTCGGAATCGAAATTGCCGTGACAAGAGTGGACTTGATGCTGAGCAAGAACACCAGGATCACCAAGATTGCGAAGGTAAGTCCTAAGAGTCCTTCGGTGGTCAAGTCCTTGATGGACTTTTGAATAAAGGGAGCCTGGTCAAAGGTTGTCAGGACCTGAACTTCGCCACCAAGAGAAGACTTTAGTTCTGGGATCAGTTCCTGCACGCCGGTTGAAACAGCAACTGTGTTGCCATCTGGCTTCTTTGTAATTGCAACGGCTAGTGATTCTTTACCGTTGGTGCGTGAGATCGAGGTTACCGGTGCATCTTCAAATGTGACCTGGGCAACATCGCCAATAGTGACTGACCGGGTTGAAGGGGTTTGAGAAATTAGTGGAAGGTTCTCAAACTTCTCGACAGTGTCAACCGGACTTCCGACCTGGATGGCAATCGAACCCTCGTTGTCATTTAGCGAACCAACTGGAAGCACCAGGCCATTGGCCTGCAGGGCTGCGGAGATGTCACGCTGGCTGAGGCCAGCCTGGGCAAGTCTTGCCTGGTTGATCTCTAGGTTTACGCGCTTCTGCTTCACTCCAGAGATAGCAACATCGCGAACTCCATCAATCTGAGAAAAGAGACTCGGAGCAATCTTCTGAAGGGTTTCTCCAATTCGCTCGTTGTCGCCGCCTAGGTCAGAAACCGCGAGCACGATGATTGGGACAGAGTCAAAGCTTCCAGAGATAACGCGAGGTGAGGCATCGGTCGGAAGTGAGCCTTCAATTGTTGAAAGCGCGTTGTTCAAGCGCTCATTGGCCTCTGCAGTGGTGGTTCCGAATGCGAATGAGATTCTGATTACTGAGAGTCCGGTTGTCGAGGTGGCAGTTGTGGACTCGAGGTTCTCCAGTCCAACCACGGCGCTCTCAATGATTTGGGAAACCTGCTCGTCAACTACCTCAGGTGATGCACCTGGGTAGGTGGTCACGATCGCGGCAGATGGGATCTCAACCGATGGGATGAGCTCCTGCTTCAGGCTGCCGATAGCGAGGTAGCCGAAGGCAACCGCGATGATCGTGATCAGACCGACAACGGCACGGTTTTTCAAAGAGAGCTTGGAAAGAATGGACAACTTGACCTCAGAGTTCTTGGGTGTAAAGAACAACAACCCAGCCTCTAAGGATACTCCCGTTGGCACCCACCCTAAAAGGGGCAGTTTCCAGGAGCTGGCTAAAGCTTGATCTGTTTTGCCAGCTTGTTTGGGTTTCCAAACCTGTGGGCCGTTACTGAGACCGCCTGCTCCTTGAAGTAGGGAAGTAGTTCGACTACTCCAGACTCAGTTACTTTGCCTGCGTAAACAGTGAGCTCGCAGTTAGCCAGGGTGCTTCCAGCTGTGACACTCAGTCTTTCTCCGACATATCTCCAGCGAGCTGGTGCTTCCAGTCTTGCCAACCAAGCCTCATCGGACTCAACTCGGATAGAGACCCCCGCCTTGCCTAGCAGCTTGCGCAAGCGCTTTGGAACATCGAAAGCGCTCAGTTCGGTTTTGCCGAGTGCTAAGAGGGTGATGGCGGTTCGCCACTGGGAGAAGTTGTCAGCGGTTGAGGAAATTCTCAGTGAGCAACCAGAGCGGTGGTAGCGGAAGACGTTTCGCTCGACAGTTAGCCCAGACCTATCTGTTGATTTTCCAAAGTGGGTGCGAAGTGCATGCTGGTCTGACTGCGCAGCACGAAGTAGGCCTGCCATTTCG
>CAZQHT010000047.1:0-2543 GCA_964593635.1 uncultured Aquiluna sp. | reverse complement strand
CCGCGCTGCAGCTGAGTTAGAGCCGTGTGCAACTTCTCTTCGGGTACTGAGATAAGTGGGCCGATTTGAGCGGTTGGGTTCGATGGGTAGTCAACAGTCATCGATGAAACTGCATCGATGAGCTGCCTGCGGAATCTAGTGGACTTGGCCACTGAGCCAACCAGGATGGCAATTGAGGCTGCCGAGCACTTCTGGCCCGCATGTCCAAAAGCGCTGTAGGCAAGGTCCTTGGCAGCCAGGTCAAGATCTGCACTAGGGGTAATGATCATTGCGTTCTTGCCGCTGGTTTCAGCTGTGATTCTCAGGTCAGGCTTGAATGAGCGGAAAAGCTGAGCAGTTTCAAAGCCACCGGTGAGTATTACCTGGTCAATCTCAGGGTTTGAAATCAGCTCGCGTCCCAGCTCAGTCTCTGAAATCTGGATCGAGACCAGCAGCTCGGCCGGTATCGCCTGACGCAGGATCTCAGCCAGGAGTGCACCGCACCTCGCAGCTTGGCCAGCTGGCTTGAGAATCACTGCTGAGCCTGCCGCGAGTGCTGCAAGAACTCCTCCGGCAGGAATGGCTACCGGGAAGTTCCATGGGGGAGTGACCAGAGTTAGGGCAAATGGTTCTGCAACTGCACCATCGATCTCAGCCAGCTCTTTGCAACGCTCTGCGTAGTAGTGGGCAAAGTCCACTGCCTCGGAAATTTCAGCATCTGCCTGGTCAAGAGTTTTACCAGTTTCGCTCATGGCAACTTCGATGAGCTCGGCGCGATTTCGCTCGAGCAGAACGCCGGCTTTATGGATAAAGGAAGCTCGCTCTAGGGGGTGCTTTTGGCCCCAGCTTCTTCCAGCTTGAGCCGCATCCCGAATCTTTGTGTTGAGTTCGAAGAGGCTGTTGATGGTATCGCGTTCTACTAGATCAGTTCCGAGAACAGATGATTCAGCTCTGCGGATGATCTCGTAGCCCCAGGCTCGGTTAGCTGCAATCGCTGGGTCAGTGTCAGGGGCATTGTCGAACCCTTTTGCTGGCGCTACCGCAAGGTCGTTGTGGCGATCCTGAAGTCGATTTGGAATTGGAGTGCCCTCACCAATTAGTGAGATCGACTCTAAGAAGCGAGACTGCTCAAGATTGAAAAACTCTGGGTTCTCAAGTTCGAATGCACTGGAGAGGAAGTTCTCCTTGGCAGCGCCCTCTTCGAGCCTACGAATCAAGTAGGCAATGGCGACGTCAAACTCTTGAGGGTGAACTACTGGAGTGTAGAGAACGAGTCTTCCTACCGTCGCCTGGACCGCTTTTGACTGCGCTTGTGCCATACCAAGCAGCATTTCGACATCCATGCCCTCTTGCGCTCCGCGCTGTCCCGCCAGAAGCCATGCATAGGCGAGGTCGAAAAGATTGTGTCCTGCGACGCCGATCTTCACATGCTGCACTCGTTCTGACGTTAGTGAGTAGTTCAGAACTCGCTTGTAGTTCGCGTCTGCTTCGGCTTTAGAGGAGACAGTTGCCAGCGGCCAGCCATGCAGCTCAGCATCAACTCGCTCCATTGGAAGGTTTGCACCCTTTACAACTCTCACCTTGATTGGCGCGCCACCGGCCAGCACCCTCGAGGTGGCCCACTGCTGAAGTTCGATCATGGCCCGAAGTGCATCTGGCAGGTAGGCCTGAAGCACGATGCCAGCCTCTAGGTTTTTGAACTTCGGGTTACCCAAAATCTTCTTGAAGACCGCGATGGTGAGGTCCAGGTCGTGGTATTCCTCCATGTCCAAGTTGATGAACTTGTTTGCGCCATCGCGGACAGCGAGTTCATACAAGGGGGAGAGGCGCTCAACAACATGGTCAACGTTTTCGTTGAAAGCCCACTTGGAGTGGGGTGCAACCGTTGAAGAAACCTTGATGCTGACGTAATCGACGTCTTTGCGAGTGAGTAGCTCCGCGGTCTTGATTAGCTTTCGCTTAGCCTCCTGCTCGCCGAGTACAGCCTCGCCCAACATGTTGATGTTCAGGCGTGCTCCAGATTTTGAGATTCGCCTCAGCGAAGAGCCGAGTTTTCCAACGCTGGCATCAACCACCAGGTGAGAAACCATAGAGCGCAATGCTTTGCGTGCAATTGGAATGACTATGAAAGGGAACAGCAGGGCGAATGCTGTGCCCAACGAGATCAGAATGCGCAGTCCGAGAGGAAGAAACTTAGGAACAATTCGGCGAAGCTTGTAGAAGTTTTTGGCCGCTACTTTTTTGTCTTCTGGTCGAATAACGCCATCCACAAAGCCAACCGCAAAATCCAAACCGTTCGCATCCTGGAGCAAGCCAGCAAGGCGCTTGGAGGAAGCGCTAACTGGGTATTTCTTGGATTCGGCAACCCATTGCTTTACAAGCTCAATTGCTGCATCCGATAGCTCTGCAGATGCAGGAACCGGTATGTGGGTGCTGTTGAGCGACATTCTGCCTCGGATCGGTAAGGACTTCGATGATTCTATTCCAACCACTCCACTAAACTTCATAGCCGTTGCCCTCGTAGCTCAGTGGATAGAGCAAGAGCCTTCTAATCTCTTGGTCGC
>CAZQHT010000046.1:0-7800 GCA_964593635.1 uncultured Aquiluna sp. | reverse complement strand
GCCTTTTCACAGAACTATCAGCTTTTGCGATAACCTTTGAACACATTCCGCCCGACGCAGCGCGAGAGCAAAACCAACTAACTCCCCAAGGATTATCCATGAGTGAAAAAGCAAACATTGGTGTTGTAGGTCTCGCCGT
The DNA here is from genome assembly GCA_964593635.1 of uncultured Aquiluna sp. Taxonomy (GTDB): domain Bacteria; phylum Actinomycetota; class Actinomycetes; order Actinomycetales; family Microbacteriaceae; genus Aquiluna. The sequence continues at coordinate 7,661 of CAZQHT010000046.1, read as the reverse complement.
TATGGGCTCAAATCTTGCCCGAAACCTAGCCTCCCGCGCAGGCAACAGAGTTGCCGTTTACAACCGCTCCTTCGAGCGCACCGAACTCTTGACCACCGAGCACCCAGAGGCAAACTTCATTGCTTCTTCGACTATCGATGAGTTTGTGGCTTCTTTGGCAAAGCCAAGAACCGCGATCATCATGGTTCAGGCCGGTGGCGGCACCGACGCAGTAATCAACCAGCTGGCAGAGCGCTTTGAGCCCGGCGACATCATTGTCGACGGCGGAAACGCGCTCTTCACCGACACTCTTAGACGCGAAAAGGCAATCTCAGCGTTAGGCATCAACTTTGTTGGTGCAGGCATCTCAGGTGGCGAAGAAGGTGCCCTGAAGGGTCCTTCGATCATGCCTGGCGGTTCAGCTGAGGCCTACAAGACCCTTGGTCCAATTCTTTCCTCAATCGCAGCAGTCGCTGAGGGCGAGCCTTGCGTGACTCACGTCGGCACCGATGGCGCCGGACACTTTGTGAAGATGATCCACAACGGCATTGAGTATGCAGACATGCAGCTGATCGCCGAGGCCTATGACATTCTTCGCCAGGCTGGCGGCTTCTCCCCCGCAGAGATCGCTGAGATTTTTGAGGAGTGGAATAAGGGAGACCTTGAGTCCTTCTTGATTGAGATCACCGCAATTGTTTTGAAGCAGGTTGATGCCAAAACCGGCAAGCCATTCGTTGATGTAATCCTGGACCAGGCTGGTTCGAAGGGCACCGGAGTCTGGACTGTTCAGACTGCGCTAAACCTGGGCGTTCCAGTTTCTGGGATCGCAGAGGCTGTGTTTGCAAGAAGCCTTTCCTCACAAGCCTCACAGCGCAAGGCCGCAACCAACCTGCCTGCCTCAGCAAAAACTTGGTCCATCAGCGACAGAGCGGCTTTCGTCGAGTCGGTTCGTCAAGCCCTCTACGCATCGAAGCTCGTTGCCTACGCTCAGGGCTTTGATGCGATTCGCGCAGGTGCTGCCGAATACAACTGGAACATCGACCTAGGTGCAGTTTCAAAAATCTGGCGCGGAGGTTGCATCATCCGCGCGCAGTTCCTAAACCGCATCGCAGATGCATACGCTGCAAACCCAACTCTTGAGTCACTGATTCTTGACCCGTACTTCACCAAGGCTGTTGCAAACGCAGTGAGCTCTTGGCGTGAGGTTGTGGCCAACGCAGCACTTGCGGGAGTGCCAATTCCAGCATTTGCATCCTCACTGAGCTACTACGACGGCCTGCGCTCAGAGCGCTTGCCAGCGGCCCTGGTTCAGGGTCAGCGTGACTTCTTTGGTGCTCACACCTACAAGCGGGTAGACATGCCTGGGGTCTTCCACACGCAGTGGTCTGGCGACCGCAGCGAGGTTGAGACCACCCCTTCTAGCCACTAGGAGTAATCTTTGCGGGTGCGCTCGCATTGGATTTGGCTGTTCATCCCCATGGCCATGATTTGGGGGTCGAGCTTCCTATTCACCGAGCTATCACTTGAGCTAACCACCTTCTTCGGAGTTGCTTTTTGGCGCACGCTACTAGGTGGCCTCTCGATGTTCCTGCTCGCACTGGCCCTGAAGCTGCGTTTTCCAAACACTTGGAGCCAGTGGGGTCACCTCTGGGTGGCGGGGCTCTTCATGAGCGCTATACCGTTTTCACTTTTCTCTTTTGCTCAGCAGTCAACCACCAGCGTGCTGGCCGCAATCATTGGTGCCGGCACCCCGATCTTCACCCTGCTAGCCATCCTCACCATCTACAGAACCGAGAAGGTCACCTTCCTGGCAACCCTTGGTCTACTGATTGGAATGGTCGGGGTGGGAATCACCCTCGGTGTTTGGCAGGGATTTGGTGAGAATGACCCGCTCGCTATTGGAGCACTGGTGTTAGCAACAGTTTCTTATGGCATCGGTGGTCCTTATATTCGTAAGTTCATTACCCCGATGGAGCTGCCCGGAGTCACTGCAGCTGGAGCCCAGGTGTTTACCAGCGCAATAACCCTGCTGCCCTTCTACCTTTTCTCCGGCCCACTCTTCACGGCCGAGCCAAGGCTAGAAACGGTCTCAGCACTGGTTGCCCTCGGCGTCTTGGGATCTGGTTACGCCTATCGACTTTTCCACGGAGTAATCGCGAGCGCCGGCAGCACGGTCGCATCGATGGTGACATTCACCAACCCGATGGTCGCAGCACTCTGGGGGATCCTGCTTCTAAACGAGGAGCTGCACTGGTATGAACCGGTGGGAGCGGTAGTGATTATCGTTGGTGCCTACCTAGCCCAAAAAAAGGGAGCTTAGGAGCTGTAAGCCCGCCAGGACAGTTGCTTCTCAAAGCCAAGTCCAAAGTAAAGCTCTAGCGCTCCAGAGTCGTTGCCGGTGTCGGCACCTAGGCCTATTGAGGTGTAGCCCTTTTGTGCCGCGTGAGCAATCCCCCAGTTCAGCAATAGCTTTCCAAGACCGCGGCCTCGAAACTCATCTAGGACCCCAAGCTTGTCCACCCAGCCACCCTGGATATCAGCCCTAGAGTCGCTGGAGAGCAAGAAGCCGGCCGGCACGCCCCCAACAAACGCAACGAAGCTGCCGGATTGATCTGCGCTCTTTTCCGCAAGGCGCTCCCTGATCCAATCCTCACTTGAAATTGGAAAGTAGCCGAAGTGCCCAGCGAAGGAACTGGATTCAAGTCGATGAAGCAGTTCGCCGTGCTCCCTGACATCTAGAGCCTTCACCTCAACCCCGCTAGGCAAAGCTGGAAAGCCCTTTGAGATTGGTGTCTTGACGAGCTTGAAGTAATCGCGATAAAACTTCAGCCCTGAGTTTTCAAAAACCTCTAGCAGCTCGGTGTCGATCTGATTGCAGGCGGTTCGAATCTTGAAGCCTGGAAACTTCTCCGCCATATAGGAAAGCGCAAAGGAGAAGATTTCGACGGTTTGTTCTTTTGTGCCGATGCTGAATAGATCAACCTCAACCCGCTGGCGCGGGGTATAGCTCTGAATCAAGACTGCGGCCTGAATGCCATCCGCCTCATAGACAAAAGGGTGACCGGGCTCAACAAAGCCCTGGATCTGCTCTTCTATTTCACTGAGTGGATAGGGCTCGAAGTCTGGGTCAACCCTCAACTCGTGCTGGTTTGCAACAGCCAGGATTGCTTCTGCATCGGCCAAGCTGGCCGGCCGAATCAATGTGCACTCTCCTCGATTGGCTTTCGAAGATCTGGGATAGTCCAGGGCCGAACAATAAAGGTGAGGCTCGCTAGGGACATCAAGAAGCACGTGGTAATCAGAACACCGATGTCAAAGGTAGTGGTGGTGGAAAGGCTCGAGTAGACCAGCGCCATCACGCTCGTTAGTGCAAAGTTGGAAACACCCATCAGCGAGGCTGCAGTTCCAGCCTCAGAACCGTGGTTCAGCAGCGCAATGGTTGGAACGGCTGTGGCAGGAGCTCCGAACACAAAGACCAGCACGAAGAATCCGACTTCGGCAAACCAAATGTTTTGCCCCGCGGTCAAGATCAGAAAGACTCCGGCGAGCGTTCCGATGCTGGCATAGACCACCAGCATCCACTGAGCCTTGAAGTACTTGGCCATGATGCCGCCGAATTGAATTCCCAGGTAGAGCGCGAGCGAATTCACGGCGAACCAGACTCCGAAGTCCTGCGGGCTTAGCTTGAAGGTGTCCTGATAGAGGTAGGAAACTGTGTTTAAGTAGCCAAACAGCGCGGCAATCTGAACAGCGCCGAAAATCAGAAGTCCAACGTAAACCCGATCTTTCAAAACCGATGCGTAGCCCCGAGCCAAACCAATTGGGGTGCTGGAGCGTCGCTGAGCTTTTGGCAACGTCTCGACAAAGAGAAAGGTCGATGCGATTGCCAGGGCAAGTCCAAAGAAGCCGAAGGTTAGGAAGATGCCCTGCCAATCAAACAAGCCAACAAGTTGCGAACCAACAATCGGACCGATGATTGGCGACAGAGACTGAATTAGGAAGATGCGGGAGAGCATTCGGAGCATTGGCTGCCCGCGGAACAAATCTCTCACCACCGCCCTCGCCACCACGTCAGCGCTGGCAGCAAAAAAGCCCATCGCAAATCGCAGCACAAAGAAAACCGTGATTTCTGTAACGAAGAAAAGGGAAATTGCGCTCGCGGCAAAGCCGAACATTGAAATCAGCAGCAGCGGTCTGCGCCCAAAAGCATCGGAGAGCGGGCCCGAGAAAAGCTGCCCGAACGCCAGGCCAATAGTCACTCCCGCGAGCGAGGCCTGAATCGTCCCGTTTGGAACCCCAAAGAAGTCGCCCATCGCAGGGAAGGCGGGTAGATAAGGGTCGATTGTGTAGGGAATCAGGCTTATCGAAAAGGCCAGCAACACAATGTAGGTGAGAAGCATTCTTCGACCGAGCTGGTCACCGGAGTCTATGACTCTGCCACTCTGGGGAAGTTTGAGGGCTAGCGGCACCCTATGAGAATAGTGCCTCGGCGATGACCGAGCCCTCGCCAACACCGCCTGGAATTGCGAACTCAGCTGATCCGATTGGAACGGTCCACTTATTCAATAGGTCTAGCTCATCAAGTCTCTGCTGAATCGGAATGAACTGTGTTGACATGTCTCGCTGATAGGCAGTCCAAAGCAACCCAACATCAAGCGAACCCTGTGAACTAATCCCAGCCTCATAGGAGAAGGGTCTTCGGAAAATGCGCTCGCCCTCGATAGTCGGTGCGGCCCTGCGGATATGGGCGAAGTCCGGGATCACTTTCAAGCCGTTTGGGTGCCGAGCTGCCAGATCTGGGATGTCGCTCTCCTCAGATCCAGTGAGCGGAGCACCATTGGATAGCTTGCGACCAATCACCTCTTCTTTGGCCGGGGCTCCGAGCTGGTCCCAGGTGTCAAGCTGCATGGCAATTCTTCTAAAGACCAACTGAGTGCCACCTTGAATCCACTTTGGTCCGTCTTGAATCCAAACCAAATCATCAAAGTCACTGCTACCAAGCTTTGGGTTCGCGGTGCCATCAACCTGACCCATCAGGTTTCTATGGGTTAGGCCAGCAGGAACCATGCCAGGGCTGTGGGCAAAGCCCGACTGGGTCCAGCGCACGGTGGCAAATGGCATGCTGTCGCGCACTAATCCCCTGGTGCCATGGCTTAGCACCACTGGGTCATCGGCCGCCACATGGATAAGGACATCTCCGCCCGAGAACTCCGGCTTTAGCTGGTCAACCTTGAATGCTGGCAATTCCCCAAAGCCCTTGGGCTGCATTGCCTCCAGACCCAGCTTTCTAAACAGGCTGGGGCCAAACCCGACATAAGCGGAGAATCTTGCGGCACCAATGGCAAGCTCAGGCGCTGGATCGGCAAGAATTGGCTCTCCGGCTGCAAGCCTGCGAATGTCGTCGGAGAGTAACCCCATCCAGCGCAGCATGTCGGCGGCATCAGTGCCGGGCTTGAGATCTAGCGCTACAAAGTTGGTTACCGCCTGAAGATCGGCCTCGATTCCCATCTGGTGGGGGCCGTAGAAATCTAGCGAGCGCTTAGCTGTTGAGGTGTCGGCTGCCTGAGCCCCTAGAAAGCTGGCCCCGGCAGCACCGGTTGCAACCCCAATGCCAGCAACCGCAGCGGTTGCTGCGGTGCTAGCAAGAAAGCCTCTTCGGGAAACCATCTAATTCCTAGTGGTTGTGGTCTTCGCCCTCGTGATACTCCTCGTCGCCACCCTCTGAAGGCTTTGCGACGATTCCGTTGATGGTTAGGGCCTCAGCACCATCGAAACTAAGGGTAACCGAAATCTCTTGCCCGGCTTCTACCGCCTGGGTCAACTCCATAAGCATGATGTGGTTGCCGCCGGGCTCCAAGATCACGCTCTTGCCGGCGGGAATCGATAGGCCGCCATCGATCTCCTGCATCTTCATTTCGCCGTCGATCATCGCCATTTCATGGATCTCCACAACTCCGGCCACCTCTGCGGCTGCGCCGGTGAGTGTGATGTCCTCAGACGAGTTGTTGGTGATGGTTCCAAAGACTGCGGTCATGCCTCCGACCATGCTCATCTCGGATGATTTGACCCAAAGGTCCGCGGTTTCAATCGCTGGCTTAGTGGCACAACCGGCCAGCAGCATCACGGAGGCAATTAGGAGGGCAATCTTCTTCACAGTTTTTCCTTAGTTGTCTGAGGGTCAGAGGATACTTTGCGGGCTCCTCAGGCATTGATTCTACAACTAGTAGAAGTAACTTTTTGGACAAATTGGCAAATTGGTCGCGACACGCCCAGAAAACCAACACCTTAAAGTTCAAGTTGTGGTTTAGTGTTCGAGAAATAACTAAATAAGTGAATTTTTTCGCGTGTTGGCACTAGATGTAGTGGTTAAGTGCTATTGTTTGAAGTCCGCCAAAAGCGAAGAATTTCATAAAAATTAAGCAAAACCCGGGGTTTTTGACCCCACTTATCTAGGAGGAAACACCAATGGCGGTGACCGTTTACACACTTCCAGCTTGTGTTCAGTGCGATAGCACCAAGCGCATGCTGCAGCGCAGCCAAATCGAGTACGAAGAGGTTGACATGAGCCAGGATCCAGTTGCACTGGAAATGGTTAAGACCATGGGCTACACCGCCGCACCTGTAGTTGTCTCAGGGGATGACCACTGGAGTGGTTTCCGAATGGACAAGCTTCAAGCCATTAGCGCCTAGGAAATGCCCGAGATGTTCGACCTGGTTTATTTCTCGAGCGTCTCAGAAAACACCAAGCGCTTTGTGGACAAGCTCGGCGCCACAGCCATTCGGATCCCCCTCCGGTCCGAAGAAGCGGCAGAGTTTGTACACACCCAGGACAGCGTCCTAATCGTCCCGACATACGGGGGCGGAAATGACGACTCCACAGTTCCAAAGCAAGTAATCAAATTCCTAAACAACCCCGAGAACCGCAAGCACATCAAGGCGGTAATCGGGGGAGGCAACACAAACTTCGGTTCTCATTTCGGTGCAGCCGGCGAAATAGTTGCAAAAAAGCTTGGTGTTCCACTGATTTACAAGTTTGAAATCACTGGCACACCGGAAGACGTAATCGAAGTTAAAGAAAGGCTGGCCAGGCTGTGGCAAACCAACTAGTAGAGATCGCTGATGACCAGGGCAACTTGGTAGGTAAGACCACCATTGAGAGCGCCATGAGCTATCAGGACCTCAATGCCATGATCAACCTCTGGGGCGATGACCAGAAGCTGCAGCTGCAGAAGGACAAGCTTGCGGTTCGCAAGTACTTCCTAGACCACGTGAACCAGAACACCGTCTTCTTCCACAGCCTTGAAGAGAGACTGGACTACCTGGTTGAGAACGAGTACTACGAGAAGGAAATCCTTGACCAGTACTCTTTCGAGTTCATCAAGAAGCTAGAGGAGCTTGCCTACTCCAAGAAGTTCCGCTTCGAGGCATTCATGGGTGCCTACAAGTTCTACACCGGCTACGCACTAAAGACTTTTGATGGCACTCGCTACCTAGAGCGCTTCGAGGACCGCGTTGTCATGGTCGCACTGACCTTGGCAGCTGGAGACGAGGTAGTCGCCACCAGCTTGGTTGAAGAAATCATTTCGGGTCGCTTCCAGCCAGCCACCCCAACCTTCCTCAACTGCGGCAAGAAGCAGCGCGGTGAGTTTGTCTCCTGCTTCCTGCTTCGCATCGAAGACAAC
>CAZQHT010000045.1:0-7806 GCA_964593635.1 uncultured Aquiluna sp. | reverse complement strand
GTTCCCGAGGAAACCTTGGAGGCGGCCAGAATTGATGGCGCAAATGCCTGGCAGGTATTCGCCAGAATCATCCTGCCTCAGGTTTGGGGCTCGATCATGGCCGTCTTTGTAACCGTCTTGATTCTTGTTATGAAGATTTTTGATGTCGTGCTCGCCATGACTGGTGGAAACTTCAACACCTCGGTTTTGGCTCTCGAGTGGTACCGAGTCTTCTTTGAAAGTTCGGACATAGGACCTGCGTCAGCAATTGTGATCGTGCTGTTTGTTTTGATTGTGCCGCTGATGTACGTGCAGATTAGAACTGTGAAGCAACAGGAGGAGCTGCGCTAATGAAGACGTTGAAGAGGATCAGCGCGAAGCTGAATCTGCCCTCCACCATCGCACTGCTGATTTTGGTAATTATTTGGTCGCTTCCCACACTTGGACTACTGATCACCTCGTTGCGCAGACGCTCCGATGCCGAGGTGTCTCCGTGGTGGGACGCCCTGATCAATCCGCTGGGAACCGTCTGGTCAGCAGATGCATACCAAAAGTCTCTTGAGAGCGGAATGCTGGATGCGGTGGTCAACACCTTCGCTGTCACAATTCCTGCCACAATCTTGCCCCTGATGATTGCTGCGAATGCTGCTTATGCATTCACCTTCTTGCAGTTCAAGGGCAAGGAGATTTACTTCGCCATCATGGTTGGTCTGATGGTTGTGCCGCTGCAGGCAGCGCTGATTCCGGTTCTTCGAGGCATGGTTTGGTTCCAGCGCGAGTTCGACATCCAGCTGACGGGAACCTACGCATCCGCCTGGATAGTCCACTCCGCATTCGCGATGCCGCTGGCAATTTACATTATTCGAAATTACATGCTCACGATCCCGACCTCTCTGATTGAGGCCGCAAGGATTGATGGAGCTAGCTACTACAAGATATTTTGGTCTTTGGTGCTTCCACTGTCGATGCCGGCAATCGCATCATTTGCGATCTTCCAGTTCCTCTGGGTTTGGAATGACTACTTGATTGCATTTATCTTCGTGGGCCAAACCAGTCCTGTTTTGACATACGAGCTCCTCAAGCTCCTGGGTCAATACGGACAGGGGTGGCAGGATGTTGCAGCGGGTGCCTTCATATCACTCGTTGTCCCACTCTTGGTCTTCTTCGGCCTGCAGCGTTACTTCGTTCGCGGATTGACCGCAGGCTCAGTGAAGTAAAGGGATGGAACTTGAAGCGGAGCCTTTAGGGGCTCCGTTTCTATTTGGCGGTCATGCGCGAGCGAACCTAGCGCTAAAGCGCCCTACGGGTATGATTTAGGCACCGCCTAACGCCAACGCCGGTTTTTCGCATAAGGACTCCTTGTGACCCCAGAACAGCTTTCTGAAGCTATCGTGCAAGCGCTATTGAAGCTCAGCACCGACGGCTCACTTGCGCTTGCTGAGCTTCCAGCCGAGGTTGTAGTTGAGCGTCCAAAGAATCGCGACCACGGTGACTGGGCCAGCAACGTTGCAATGCAGTTCGCAGGCAAGTGCGGAATGAAGCCACGTGATTTTGCCGAGCTACTTGCCCCGCAGCTTGCCAATGCAGCCGGAGTTGAGAAGGTCGAGATTGCCGGCCCGGGATTTCTTAACATCTTTGTTTCGGACGCTGCCGCAGGCGCACTGGCCAAAGAAATCGTTGAGGCAGGCGCAAGCTACGGAAAGTCGTCCGAAATGTCGGGCGTCAAGCTCAACCTGGAGTTTGTCTCCGCGAACCCAACCGGCCCGATTCACCTAGGTGGCACCAGATGGGCTGCTGTTGGAGACTCGTTGGCCAGAATCTTGCAGTTTGTTGGGGCTGAGGTGACTCGTGAGTACTACTTCAATGACCACGGCGCTCAGATCGACCGCTTTGCCAGGTCTTTGCTTGCAGCTGCAAAGGGTGAGCCTGCTCCAGAGGATGGTTACGCGGGTCAGTACATTGTCGATATCGCCAAGCAGGTGATTTCGCTTCACCCTGACATCCTCAAGCTTTCAGACTCTGACGCCCAGGAGCTTTTCCGAGCCACCGGTGTTGACCTGATGTTCGAGCAGATTCGAATCTCACTTCACGACTTTGGGGTCGACTTCGATGTCTACTTCCACGAAAACTCGCTCTATGAATCGGGTGAGGTGCTGAGGTCTGTGCAGATCTTGCGTGAGAAGGGGCACATCTTTGAGGATGACGGAGCAATCTGGCTTCGCTCAACAACCTTTGGCGATGACCGCGATCGTGTAGTTATCAAGTCCGATGGTGAGGCTGCATACATTGCCGGAGACATCGCGTACTACCAAAACAAGCGAGCTCGAGGATTTGACCAGTGCATCTACATGCTGGGCGCTGATCACCACGGTTACGTTCCCAGAATGATGGCGCTGTGCGCTGCGTTTGGAGACAAGCCAGGAGAGAACCTAGAGATTCTGATTGGTCAGATGGTGAACCTAGTCCGCGGCGGTGAGCCAGTGCGTATGTCTAAGCGCGCGGGGACCGTAGTGACCATGGAGGATTTAGTTGACGCGGTTGGCGTTGATGCAGCTCGCTACGCGCTCGCTCGCTCCTCGATCAACTCGCAGCTAGATGTGGACCTCGAGCAGCTAAACAAGAAGACCAATGACAACCCAGTGTTCTACGTGCAATATGCGCACGCTAGAACCAGACAGGTTGCCAAGAACGCGGCCTCGCTAAATGTTGACACCTCAGAGTTTGCCCCAAGCCTTTTGGCGCACGCTAGCGAGTCTGAGCTATTGGCGAAGCTAAGCGAGTTCCCAAGATTGGTTTCGCAGGCTGCGCAGTTCAGGGAGCCGCACCGAGTTGCTCGCTACCTGGAGGAGGTAGCCGGAAGCTACCACCGCTGGTATGACAACTGCCGCGTGACCCCTATGGGAGATAACCCGGTGGAGAGTGTCCACCGAACCAGACTTTGGTTGAACAACGCGGCAGGCATTGTGTTGTCTACTGGCCTTGGACTACTTGGCGTGACTGCTCCGGAGCGGATGTAGTGATGAAGAATTCGCTTGCCCCAGAGTGGCTAGTAGAGAGCCCGGACCTGAATGGTCTTGATGCCAGAGTTTGGCCCCGCACTGCGAAGCGCGATGCCCGGGGTGAACTTCAGATTGGTTCGGTCGGCGCTCGCGAACTTATTCGCAAGCACGGCTCACCGCTTTATGTGATTGACCAGGAAGACTTCGAGGCCAGGCTTTTGAATGCCAAGCGAGCCTTTGGTGAGGCTGCCCAAAAGCATGGCACCAGCGCAAAGGTCTACTACGCCTCAAAGGCACTGCTAACGGTAGATGTCGTGAAGTGGGTGGATGCCGCTGGACTTTCAATCGATGTCTCAACCGGCGGTGAGCTGGCTGTCGCCCTCGCAGCTGGGATCCCAGGGGAGCGAATTGGGCTTCACGGTAACAACAAGTCGCTTGTAGAAATTGGTCGGGCTATTGCTGCCGATGTTGGCGTAATCGTTATTGACTCCGAGTTGGAAATCGAACGAATTGCCTCGGTTGCAACCGCTCAAGGAAAGACTCAGGCAGTTCGACTCAGGGTCAACTCTGGTGTTCACGCTTCAACTCATGAGTACTTGGCAACCGCCCGAGAAGACCAAAAGTTTGGAATTGCAATCTCTGATGTTGCCGACTTGGTTGCCAAGATTCGGTCGCACTCGCACTTGAAGTTCCTGGGTTTGCACTCACACATTGGTTCGCAGATTTTTGTCGTAGACGGCTTCATTGCTGCGGCTGAGCGTCTACTAGATCTTCACGCACAACTCCTTGCCGGTGGCGAGGTGCCCGAGCTAAATCTTGGTGGGGGTTTCGGCATCAGCTACACAGCAGCCGATCACCCGATGCAGCTATCAGAGATGGCGGAGCGAATCGTGTCTGCGGTTGCGCTGAAGTGCGAGCAGCTTGGAATCGAGATTCCAAAGTTGGCCTTTGAGCCGGGACGAGTAATTGCCGGTCCTGCTGGCATCACCATTTACTCGGTGGGAACCATCAAGGATGTGCAGGTGACCGAGTCCGGTTCACCAGCGGTCAGACGCTACGTCAGTGTCGATGGCGGTATGAGCGACAATGCGAGAACCGCCCTCTACGAAGCAGAGTATTCGGTGGTTCTGGCATCGCGAAACTCTTCGGCCTCCGGAGCGCTCGTAAGGGTTGTCGGTAAGCACTGTGAGTCTGGCGATATTGTGGTTCGTAACGACTACCTGCCATCCGATGTAGCGGTAAATGACTTGCTAGCAGTCCCAGCCACCGGCGCCTACTGCTTCTCACTCTCTTCCAACTACAACTTCCTCACCAGGCCCGCTGTTGTGGCGGTCAAGGCCGGCAACTCGAGAGTTTTGGTGCGTGCTGAAACCGAGCAGGATTTGTTATCTCGTGACGCTGGATTCCAAACAGGCAAGGCAGGCTAATGCAAACCGCTTACCGTTCAATCAGAGTTGCACTTCTAGGAGCCGGATCCGTCGGCTCCCAGGTGGCCCGACTACTAATCGAGAACCGTGAAGAACTTGCTCAGCGAGTTGGCGCTGATGTTGAGCTAGCTGGCGTCCTGGTGAGAGACCCCAAGGCGAAACGCGACTCAGAGATTCCAAGCCAGCTCTTCACCTCAGATGCTGAAACCTTGATTCTGGGTTCAGACATCGTGATTGAGCTTTTGGGCGGCATTGAGCCAGCCAAAACTTACGTGCGCATGGCACTTGAGTCAGGTGCCGATGTAGTAACGGCTAACAAAGCACTGATTGCTGCGCATGGGCCAGAGCTTTTTGACCTTGCTGAGCAGCTCGGTGCGCAGCTCTACTTTGAGGCTGCTGTGGGAGGCGCAATCCCAATCATTCGCCCACTACGTGAATCCCTTGCCGGGGACAAGGTGAACCGCGTGATGGGTATCGTCAACGGCACGACCAACTTCATCCTGGACCGCATGGAGTCCACAGGTGCTGACTTCGAAGAAGCATTGGCAGAGGCAACCGCACTTGGTTACGCCGAGGCAGATCCAACCGCTGACATCGAGGGTTACGACGCTGCGAGCAAGGCTGCGATTTTGGCCTCGCTGGCGTTCCACTCTGAGGTTCCGGTTGAAAAGGTTTACCGCGAGGGCATTACTTCTATCACCGCCATGACCATCGAGACTGCTCGCCAGGCTGGCTACACCGTGAAGCTATTGGCAATCTGCGAAAGAGTTGGTGAAGGCCTAGTGGCCCGAGTTCACCCAACTCTCATCCCACTTACCCACCCGCTGGCAGCTGTTCGCGGGGCATATAACGCCGTTTTTGTTGAGGCGGAATCCGCCGGGCAGCTGATGTTCTATGGAGCTGGAGCGGGCGGAACCCAAACCGCATCAGCCGTTTTGGGAGACTTGGTTTCTGCTGCAAAGCGTCACCTTGCAGGTGGTCCCGGCCTCTCCGACTCTGTGCATGCCGACCTGGAAGCGTTGCCAGTGCAAGAGATTGAAACCCGCTACCAGATCACGCTTCAGGTGCAGGACCTACCTGGTGTTTTGGCATCGATCGCTTCAATCTTCGCGACTCACGATGTGAGCGTTGAGACTGTTAGCCAGACACCAGCTGAGAAAGACGCCCTGCTTACCGTGATGACTCACAAGGCTTCTGAAGCTGACCTAGAGCAGGTCGTGGCATCACTGCGAAAGAATGAGGCGGTCAGAAGTGTCACCTCGGTAATCCGAGTGGAGGGAATGTAATGGCTCATCAATGGCGCGGTGTGATCCGCGAATACATGGACAGATTGCCCTTCAACGAGGGAGATCCAATTGTCACCCTAGGTGAGGGCGGCACTCCACTGATCGAGGCTCCGGCGCTTGCAAAGCTTTTGGATGTCGGTTCGGTTCACCTCAAGTTCGAGGGTATGAACCCAACCGGGTCATTCAAGGACCGCGGCATGACTACAGCCGTTTCTAAGGCTGCGGCCAAAGGCGCAAAGGCAGTGATTGCAGCCTCCACCGGAAATACTTCTGCAGCTGCTGCTGCCTATGCCGTGAAGGCCGGGATGCAGTCGGTGGTTTTGGTTCCGGCAGGAAAGATCTCCTGGGGCAAGCTTTCTCAAGCCGTTGCCCACAAGGCTCAGATTTTGCAGGTGCGCGGAAACTTTGACGACTGCCTACGCCTGGCTCGCGAGCTCAGCGAGAGCTATCCGGTGTTCCTGGTGAACTCGGTAAACCCAGACCGCCTGCAGGGTCAAAAGACCGCTGCCTTTGAAGTGTTCGATGCGCTGGGCTTTGCTCCCGACCTGCACGCTATGCCGCTGGGTAATGCGGGCAACATCTCCGCTTACCACCTCGGTTACCGTGAAGAGCGTGACATTGGTCGCATCTCGACCCTGCCCAAGCTTTGGGGCATTCAGGCTGCCGGAAGCGCTCCATTCATTCAGGGTTCACCGGTAAAGAAGCCCGAGACCATTGCAACTGCAATTCGAATCGGAAACCCAGCGTCTTGGGATCTCGCGCAGGCTGCCAAGTCAGACACCGATGGAGCATTCGGTGCCGTGAGCGACAAAGAGATTTTGTGGATGCACCGCTTCCTCTCTCAAGAGACCGGTGTCTTCGTGGAGCCATCCAGCGCAACTGGAGCTGCAGGTCTTTACAAGGCTGCTCAGTTGGGCCAACTGCCAAAGGTGAATTCGATTGTTGTGACCGTCACCGGCCACGGACTCAAGGACCCAGACTGGGCCCTGAAGGATGACCGCGGCAGGGCAATTAAGCCAAAGAAGGTTGCAGCCACCGCCGACTCTGTTGCTGGGCTGTTGGGTTTGGAGCGTAACAAGTGAAGGTCAGCGTAAAGATTCCGGCAACCAGTGCAAACCTGGGCCCAGGCTTTGACACTCTTGGAATGGCTCTGAGCTTTTACGACGAGTACCACGCCGAGGTGATTTCAGCCGGGCTTGAGATCGAAGTTCACGGCGAGGGCGCAAGTGACATTCCAACCGATTCCTCAAACCTGATTTACCAGACGATCCAGACCGTCTTTCAAAAAGTTGGAAAGACCGTTCCTCCGCTCAAGCTGACTTGCCACAACAAGATCCCTCACGGCCGTGGCATGGGCTCCTCTGGTGCTGCAGTTTCAGGTGGCGTAATGCTCGCGGCGGGTCTTCTCAATAGAGAGTTTGAATTCTCAGAGGCTGAGCTATTGCGCTTTGCCACCGACATCGAGGGTCACCCAGACAACGTTGCCCCAGCACTTTTTGGTGGGCTAACAATCGCTTGGGTTGACGACAACGGGCCGCACCACAAAAAGCTAACCGTGCACCGTGGTGTTTCACCTTTGGTGCTGGTGCCACCAAACCAGATGTCTACCAAGTTGGCTCGAAGCCTGCAGCCCGACTCAGTTCCCCACACCGACGCAGTGTTCAACGTCTCGCGATCAGCACTGCTGGTCGCTGCTCTAACCCAGAGCCCAGAGCTAATGTTCGCTGCAACCGAAGATCGACTTCACCAGAACTACCGCGCTTCAGCCATGCCAGAAACCTCGAAGCTAATCCAGCTGCTTCGTGAGCACGGCCATGCTGCCGTGGTTTCTGGCGCTGGGCCATCGGTACTCGTGCTTGAGATTGACCCTCAGGAGCGAGTCAAGGCAATGCAGCTGGCCAAGGAAAACTTTCCTACCTGGCTACCTCTAACACTTGCAGTTGATTACAAAGGTGCTAGTGTTGCAATGCAGTTTGGATCCGGGGCATAAAGCCCGCCACTGTATCTCTCCAAGAAATTCTTCAAACCCGGCAAATCGTGCCGCATAGAAACGAGTAAAAACACAACATGGATGAAATCCAGCAGGAGAAGCCAGTAAAGCGCGTTCGTCGCGCA
>CAZQHT010000044.1:2191-7891 GCA_964593635.1 uncultured Aquiluna sp. | reverse complement strand
AGCTCAACCACCTCACGCGAGGAGTACTTCTTGATGAGCTCTGCCGGGGAACCCTCAGCCATAATCTGACCCTTGTCCATCACGATCAAGCGATCACACAGCTGCTCTGCCTCATCCATGTAGTGCGTGGTGATAACCAGGGTCACGCCCTGCTCCTTGAGCCTAAACAAACGATCCCAAAGAATGTGCCTCGCCTGCGGGTCGAGGCCAGTGGTGGGCTCATCCAGCAGCAAAATCTCGGGCTCATTCACAAGACCTCGGGCGATTGCCAACCTACGCTGCATGCCTCCAGACAAATCTTCAGCCTTAGCGCCGCGCTTGTCCTGAAGCTGAGCAAATTCCAGCAGCTCCTCAATCTTTACCTTGAGCCACTTGCGGCTAAGGCCAAAGTAGCGACCGTAAACCATCAGGTTTTCCCACACCTTCAGCTCCCGGTCGAGCAGGTCCTTTTGTGGCACAACCCCCAGGTGAGCGCGAATCTCAGGACCCTGGTCGTTTGGCTCTTTGCCAAGAATTTCCAGCTCTCCGCTGGTTCGCTGCGAGACCGAAGAGATCATCTTCATGGTGGTGGACTTGCCCGCACCATTTGGCCCGAGTAACCCAAAGGACTCACCGCGGTAGACGTCAAAGTTGATTCCATCAACCGCGACAAAATCCTTGTAGGTCTTTCTTAGATCTCTAGCGCGAATTACTACTTCGCGCTCCTGCGACTTCGACAACTGTTCTCCATTTCGCAATACCCCTTGGGCAGCTCTTCAGGCTATCAAGCCCCTGGCCTCAAAACAGTGAGCGACCTAGTATCACTTTTGCTACTGAGTACGCGAAATGCACGAGGTCATATATCGTTGTCTAGTGAGTGAAAAACTAGGCAATCGCAGGGTGACTGGCACTGAGCAGTACTACACCCCATTCGACCTAGCCCTTCAACTCACTCAGAACGCTCTCAAGCAGATTCCGAATTGGCAAGAGAAGACTTTTCTTGAGCCCGCAGGTGGCACCGGCAGCTTCGTAGAGGCGCTCAAGCGCCTCGGAGTAACCTCGGTCATCTCCTTTGACACCGAGCCCAAGCACCCGATTGTCCAGAAGCAAAACTTTTTGGAAGTTGAGCTCAGTGCGAGGGACATGGTCACCATCTCCAACCCCCCATTTGGGAGAAACAATGCTCTGTCTGTGCCGTTTTTCAACCACGCGGCAAAGAACTCAAGTCACATCGCTTTTTTGGTTCCAAGGTCCTGGCGAAAGTGGTCGGTCATTAATCGACTTGACCCAAACTTTCACCTGATTAGCGATGAGGACGTTTCGGTTGTGTATCAGGATCAATCAGGCGCAAACATCACTGGCCACGACCAGCTCAGAACTTGTTTTCAGATCTGGGAGAGGCGCGAGGAATCCAGACCGAAGATAAAGGTCCCAGACCGCGGGTTTGTTAGAAGGTCGAACCACCAAGATGCGAACCTCGCAATGCGAGTCTTTGGCTATGGCTGCGGCAAGGTCTATCGCCAGTTCCCCAGAAAACCCAACACAACGATGCTCTATTTGGCTGTTAGTGAACCCAGTGTCATTGAGGTGTTGGAAGGTCTAGATTATGAAAGGTTCGCAATGCGAACCGCTTACACCAAGGCGCTCTCACTGCAGGAAATCAACTTCCTGCTAAATGAAAAGTTGCTGGGTGACGGCTTCGCCCCGAAAGGTAAAGATTGAGCGAGTACTACCAGGATCCAACGCAGAATCCACGCTCACGCGAATACAAAGGCCCTCGGGCCAAGCTCAAGGACCTGCTGCCATATCTTGCCGACCATAAGAAGGCTCTCTACCTAGCGGTTGTCCTCTCAGTCGTTGCATCGCTCATGGCACTCGCCCAGCCGTTGCTGCTTGGCCAACTAATCAGTGCGGTTGAAAAGAACTTGAGCGTGACCAACCTGACTTTAGTTTTAGTGGCCCTGATTTTGGTTTCCGCGGTTGTGAACGCATTCCAGTACTACCTGCTCTATAAAACCGGTGAGGGTGTTGTGCTGACCACTCGCAAGCAGATGGTTGCCAGGATGCTGAGACTCCCAATCCCAGAGTATGACCGTCGCCGGGTGGGCGATCTGGTCTCCAGGGTTGGCTCTGACTCAACTCTTTTGAAATCAGTTTTGACGCAAGGACTGGTTGATGCACTGGGCGGCATGCTTCAGTTCTTTGGCGCAATCATCGTGATGGCTTTCATCGATCCAATCCTGCTTGGCTCAACCCTGCTCGTGGTCTTCGTCGCAGTCGCGACAATTGCACTGACCGGACGCAAGATTAGAACTGCAACCACCAAAGCTCAGCAAAGAGTTGGTGAGATGAGCTCTGCTGTAGAGCGAGCACTCAGTGCAATCAGAACCATTCGAGCAGCCAGGGCCGAGGCCAAAGAGACCGAGGTCATCTCACAAGCTGCCAACGCTGCCTATGACCAGGGACTAGCAATCGCTCGCCTTTCGGCAGCGGTTGCTCCGATTGCGCAGATTGCCTTCAACACTGCATTCATTGTGGTTTTGGGACTCGGTGGGCTTCGCGTTGCTTCGGGAGAAACCACCATCTCATCGCTGGTCACCTTCGTGGTCTTGCTCTTTTTCATGATTGGGCCGCTCATCTCAGCCTTCGGTGCCTACACCTCAGTAATGGGAGCACTTGGTGCCATGGCTCGTATCAACGAGATCATGGTTTTGCCTGAGGAGGAAAGCGGAGAGCAGGGCCTTCGCAAGGCCCAGAGCGACATGGCTCTTGAGTTCAAGTCCGTCGGATTCAACTACCAGGCGGAAGAGGGTAGCGAGCCAAACCAGATTCTCAACTCGGTAGACATCTCGATTCCCAGGGGATCAAGGGTTGCCTTGGTTGGCCCCTCCGGAGCTGGTAAGTCCACCATCTTCTCGCTCATCGAGCGCTTCTACGAACCAACCTCTGGCACAATCCTGCTTGATGGCCAACCGGTCACAGAGTTTTCAAGACAAGACCTTCGCGGCCAGATTGGTTACGTTGAACAGGACGCACCAATCCTGGCCGGTTCGATCCGAGAGAACCTATTGCTCGGCAAGGAGTCTGCAACTGACGCCGAACTAGTTGAGGTTCTGAACATGGTGAACCTTGGCGAGGTTTTAGGTCGAGACACCAAGGGCCTAGATGCCGAGGTTGGAGAAAACGGCATCATGCTCTCTGGCGGAGAGCGCCAAAGACTCGCTATAGCCAGAGCACTATTGGCAGCCCCACCAATTCTTTTGTTGGATGAATCAACAAGTGCGCTGGATGGTCCCAACGAGCAGCGCATGCGCGAAGCAATCGATGCGGTTGCAAAAAACCGCACACTCATCGTGATTGCGCACAGGCTCTCGACCGTGGTCGACTCAGACCAAATCATTGTGTTGGAGCGCGGCCAGGTGGTTGGAGTGGGAACCCACTCAGAGCTAGTCAAGACCACTCCGCTATACACAGAACTCGCTAAGCATCAGCTGCTGGTCTAGGTCTAGAGTGACTCTATGAGCTTGAGGATTGACCCACAGGCGGCGGTGCAAAGAGGCTATGCCGAATCACTTGACGCGAATGACCCGCTACGCAGCTTCAAATCTGAGTTTGTAGTCAAGGACGAAGATCTCTGCTACCTCGACGGTAACTCGCTCGGTCGCTTGCCTAAGAAGACTATTGACCAGGTAAATCACTTCTTAGAAAACGAGTGGGGAACCGAGCTGGTCGATGGTTGGAGTCACTGGATTGACCAGGCTCAACCGGCCGGTGACCTGCTCGCGAGGACTGCCCTCGGGGCTGGCCCTGGCCAAACTCTGGTTTGCGATACAACCAGCGTCAACTTCTACCAGCTCTGTCTTGCAGCAATCACTGCTCGCCCAGGTCGCAAGACTGTGATCATCGACTCCGCCAACTTCCCCACCGATCGCTACATCCTGGCTGGCATCGCACAGGCCCACGGACTGAAGCTCATCACCCTAGACACAGATGGCTCCGGGGGTCCCGGCGCGGTCAAAATTCAGAGTGAGCACGAACTGGTCGATCCTGCAGAGCTCGAAAAACTGATGACCGATGATGTCGCCCTGGTGACACTGCAAGCCATCAACTACCGCTCTGGCTGCCGCCAGCCGATGCGAGAAATCAATGCGTTAGCCAAGCGCTTTGGGGCACTGGTGGTTTGGGATTGCTCTCACGCTGCGGGATCCATTGAGCTCGACTTCGAGAAGAACAATGTTGAACTAGCGGTTGGCTGCACCTATAAATACGGAAACTCAGGGCCGGGATCTCCAGCGTGGTTGTTTGTTGCAAAGCACATTCAAACTGAACTCCGCACCCCCATTCAGGGTTGGTTTGCTCAGGACAAGCAGTTTGAGATGGGTGCCTTTTTCGAACCTGCCGAAAGCATTCGCAGGTTCCAGATTGCCTCTCCCTCAATCATAGGTATTCGAGGTGTTGAGGTCGCATTCGAGATGATTGGGCGAGCAGGAATTAGCGAGATTGCGAAGAAGGCAGCGCTAGGAACCGACTTGATGATTGCCCTCTACGAGGCCTGGCTCAAGCCGCTGGGCTTTGGGCTTGGAACACCAGAGGACTCAAGTAAGCGTGGGGGCCACATCATCTTGACTCACCCTGAAGCAAAGCTGATTGCATTTGCCCTTCGAAAGCTCAAGAACGTAATCCCTGACTACCGCGAGCCAAACGCTATTCGACTAGCTATTTCACCCTTGCCAACCTCATATGTTGAGGTTTACGACGGCTTTGAACGGTTGCGCGATCTAGTTGCATCCGGCGAATACAAATCTGTTGATCTATCTGGAAATCGGGTTACCTAAGTGGCAACAGTTGCTCTCGCTTTAGGTTCTGGTGGCGCAAGGGGCTATGCCCACATCGGCGCAATCCAAGAGATAGAAGCTCGCGGATTTGAAATCATCAGTGTCTCGGGAACTTCGGTTGGTGCGATGGTTGGCGGCCTTTACGCCGCGGACAAACTGCCTCAATTCACTCAGTGGGTCAGTAACCTCAAGCAAACCGACGTTATTCGACTGCTTGACCCAAGCTTCTCCGCACCAGGTGCAATCAAGGCCGAGAAAGTTATGGCCAAGGTTCGCAACATGTTGGGCAAGGCAAGGATTGAAGACCTTCGCATCCCCTACACAGCAGTTGCCACAGATGTAATGCAATCCAAAGAGGTCTGGTTTCAAAGGGGTCCGTTGGATGCAGCCATCCGAGCCTCGATTGCCATACCAAGCCTGATTTCCTCGGTGACAATCGGAGGCAGATTGTTTGTGGATGGCGGTCTGCTCAACCCACTTCCACTTGCTCCGCTGGCTTCCACAAAGGCTGACCTGGTGATAGCAGTGTCACTTAGCGGTCCAGGCAAAAACCACCCGATGGGAAACCCCGCAATTCTCTCGAGCGATAAGCAAGCCGGCAAAGAAAACACCGACACCCAGCAGTTAGCGAAGATTCCAAAGGGCATCAGCACCTTCGAGATCATGGAACGCTCCATTGAAACTATGCAGAGCCTGATCACGCGCTATCGCAATGCTGGCTACCCACCAGATTTGTTGGTTGAGATTCCGATTGATTCAATCGGCATGCTCGAGTTTCACAAGGCAAAAAACCAAATCGAACTTGGTCGCAAACTAACCGCACGGGCCATCGACAACTGGGGAAACAAATGACACACGATAAGCACGTCAGCTACACCTCATACCT
>CAZQHT010000044.1:0-2091 GCA_964593635.1 uncultured Aquiluna sp. | reverse complement strand
ATGGCACGACCTTCACTATGGGATTCCGCACTTGCCTACTTCAATTCCAAGCTTCCAATGCCAGCTTCGGCTTTAGGGCGTGATGTGACACAGGCCTGGGAGCCTAATGAGCAGGTTCAAGATGTGCTCATTCAACTTCACAGAACTGACCCAGAAGCCAACATGATTGGTGAGGCCTTGGTGGATCTTGATGAGGGGCTTCAGGAGTGGCGCTATCGACACGTGAAGATGGTGGAGCGCACCATCGGAAGGCGAATGGGCACCGGTGGTTCATCTGGTGCTGGGTATTTGGCCAGCACACTGTTCAACCCAGTTTTCCCAGACCTCTGGGCAATCAGATCTAAGTTCTAGGAAACTGCTCGAACCACGTTTGAAACGAGCATGGCTCTAGTCATTGGCCCTACCCCGCCAGGGTTGGGCGATAGATAACCTGCAACCTCTGCGACTCCAGGGTGAACATCCCCAACCAAACCAGAGTCCAGGCGGCTAATTCCAACATCCAACACGGCAGCGCCCGGCTTTACCCACTCAGGCTTTACGAAGTGCGGATGTCCAAGTGCTGCGACCACGATGTCTGCTCTTGAAACGTGCTCTGCGAGGTCCTGAGAGGCACTGTGGAGGGTGGTTACGGTTGAATCGATGCCCTTACGTGTCATGAGCAATCCAAGCGGTCTACCAACGGTTAGGCCGCGACCAATAATGGCTACCTCTTTGCCCTTGGTTTCGACGTTGTAGCGACGCAAGAGCTCAACAATTCCACTGGGGGTGCAGGGAAGCGGGGAAGTCGTCTCGCCAGAAACATTCATCACCAGTCGCCCTAGGTTGACTGGGTGCAAACCATCGGCATCTTTGGCCGGATCAATCAGCTCGAGCAAGGCGTTGGCATCCATGCCCTGCGGAAGAGGAAGCTGCATGATGTAGCCGGTGACCTCTTGAGCGGAATTCAAGTCCTTGATTGCTGCTCGAACATCCGCTTCGGTTGCAGAACTTGGGAGATCGATTCGAATTGAGTTGACCCCAACCTCGGCGCAATCGCGGTGCTTGCCTGCTACATAGGCAAGGCTCCCCGGGTCATCTCCAACTAAAAGGGTTCCTAGTCCCGGGGTGATACCTCTGGACTTTAGGATCTCGACCTGCTGAGAGAGTTCGGCTTTGATCTGCTTGGCAACAGCCAAGCCATCGAGCTTCACAGCAGTCATCAAAAACCTACAGACCTGGGTAGAGCGGGAACTCTTCGGTTAGCTTGCGCACGCGTGCGCGAAGCGCAGAAGCATCCGCACCTGGCTTGAGTGCTGTTGCAATGATGTCTGCCACCTCGGTGAACTCTTTGGCTGCAAAGCCGCGAGTTGCCAGAGCAGGCGCACCGATGCGAACACCAGAGGTAACCATTGGTGGACGTGGGTCGTTTGGAACTGAATTCTTGTTCACGGTGACGCCAGCCTCGTGCAATAGGTCCTGAGCGGTTGCGCCATCGATGGCAGCGTTGCGCAGGTCAACCAAGACCAGGTGAACATCAGTACCACCGGTCAAAACAGAGATACCTGCGTCAGTGACATCCTTCTGAACCAGACGCTCGGCGATGATTTGAGCACCTTCGATAGTGCGCTTCTGGCGCTCAACAAAGTCAGGCTGCATAGCTGCCTTGAAGGCAACCGCCTTGCCGGCGATAACGTGCATCAGAGGACCACCCTGCTGACCAGGGAATACCGCGGAGTCGATCTTCTTTGCGTATTCGGACTTGCAAAGAATCAAACCGGAGCGAGGTCCTGCCAGAGTTTTGTGAACTGTCGTGGAAACCACGTCTGCATAAGGAATTGGGTTTGGGTGGACGCCTGCGGCGACCAGACCAGAGAAGTGAGCCATGTCGACCCAGAGCTTTGCTCCAACCTCATCTGCGATTGAGCGGAAAGCTGCAAAGTCAAGGTGGCGAGAGTAGGCAGACCAGCCTGCGATCAAAACCGCTGGGCGAGTTTCGAGAGCACGCTCACGAACAATATCCATGTCGATGAGGTAGGTCTCTGGGTGAAGCTCGTACGCGTGCGGCTCATACATCTTGCCCGAGAAGTTGAGCTTCATGCCGTGGGTGAGGTG
>CAZQHT010000043.1:0-8063 GCA_964593635.1 uncultured Aquiluna sp. | reverse complement strand
GTTCCCTATGCGGCATTCATCGCTCCAGCACTTTTGGCAACCAGTGCAATGAATGGCGCTATCTATGACTCAACCTGGAACGTGTTCTTCAAGATGCACTTCGGCAGGGTTTATCAGGTCATGCTCTCATCCTCGATGGGTCCCATGGATGTTGCCCTCGGCGAGATCTCCTGGGCGCTGCTTCGCGGACTGACCTACTCCTTGGGTTTCATGGCAATTGTCACCCCGCTTGGTTTGGTAACAAGCTGGTGGGGATTGCTCGCAATTCCTGCGGCAACGTTGATTGCTTTTGGCTTTGCATCCCTGGGCATGGCAGTTACCAGCTACATGAAGAATTTCCAGCAGATGCAGTGGATCAACTTCTTCTTGCTGCCAATGTTTTTGTTCTCCGGAACCTTTTTCCCAGTGAGTGTTTTCCCAGAGTGGATTCAAATCATCGTGAAGGCACTGCCGCTTTGGCAGGGCGTGGAAATGATCCGAGCCTTCACCCTTGGAAACATCGGTCCCGAGCTAATCGGTCACATCATCTACTTCTTGGTGATGATCGTGGCTGGGCTTTTGTTTACAACCAGAAGACTGACAGCACTCTTTATGAAGTAGAAAACCCCGGGGTTATTCACCCCGGGGTTTTTCTTTTCAATACCTGTTACCAGAACACCGCCAGCACGACGTTCAGGATGGTGAGTAGTCCGATTACTCCAAACACTGGAGCCTTTACGGAGTCCTTCTTCTTGAAGTACAAAACCAGTACCAAAATTGCGGCTAGAACAAGTGACTTGATGCCGACCTTCATGTGGTCGACCTCGATGGCTGCGCCCATGGCACCTCGCCATTCGGCGACACCGACCAGTGCAACACCGGTGATCAACATCGTCCATGCGCCATGAACCATGGCTGGGACAATCTTTGCTGCGCCTGCTGCCATGGCCTTCATCTGAGTGATGAAGCCACCAAGCAGCGATGCAAGTCCTAGGAA
The DNA here is from genome assembly GCA_964593635.1 of uncultured Aquiluna sp. Lineage (GTDB taxonomy): Bacteria > Actinomycetota > Actinomycetes > Actinomycetales > Microbacteriaceae > Aquiluna. The sequence goes on along the minus strand of CAZQHT010000043.1, from coordinate 7,087 downwards.
GTGCAAAACAACAAGTGTGTTTCTGAAGAGTTCAGCAGTGAATTCCAATTAATCTCCTTGAGCTAACTGCTCTAAGGATAGTTATGGTCGGAGCTGGAGCATGTGAAGCGCGGCTTGAACGGCCTCAGCACCCTTGTCTTCTTTTGAACCTGGGAGGCCAGCCCTAGAAACCGCTTGGGCTTCGTTGTCTACTGTCAGCAGTCCAAATCCAATCGGAACAGAGCTGTCGAGCTGAACGCGAGTAAGGCCCTCGGTCGCTGAGTCACAGACAAAGTCAAAGTGAGGGGTCTCTCCTCGGATAACCACACCGAGAGCGATAACGGCGTCTGCACCTTTCGCCACCGCATATTGCGCCGCGAGTGGAAGCTCAAATGCACCGGGCACCTGCTCAAGGGTTACGTCCTGAGCGCCAGCTTTTTCAAGCTCGGCAAGTGCTCCCTGAACCAGGCCATCCATGATTTGGGTATGCCAAGAGGTGGCAATGACATAGATTTTCTTACCAACCCCCGACACCTCAAGGTGTGGGGCACCAGAACCGCTCATTAGCCTAGGTTAGTAGGAATCCTGTGGCCCATGCGCGCACGCTTGGCCTCTAGGTAGCCCTCGTTCTGAGCTGCAAGTCCAACAATTAGCGGGACAGTCTCAGTCACAGCAATGCCGGCTTCCTCTAGGAAGCTGATCTTTGCTGGGTTGTTGGTGAGTAGTCGGACACTCTTGATTCCGAGGTCCTTCAAGATTGCAACGGCTGCACCGTACTCGCGGGCTTCCGATGGAAGACCAAGAGCAAGGTTTGCGTCCACGGTGTCTAGACCGGTCTCCTGGAGTGCGTAGGCCTTGAGCTTGTTTAGAAGTCCAATGCCACGACCCTCCTGGCCGCGAAGGTAGATAACAACACCACCGTTTGGGTCAGCCTGGATTGCATCCATGGCACCCTCAAGCTGCGGTCCACACTCACACTTGAGTGAGCCGAAGGCCTCTCCGGTGATGCACTCTGAGTGCATGCGGATCAAAACATTCTCACCGGTTGGCTTGCCAGCGATGATGGCAACGTGGTCGGCAGTGGTCTGTACGTCGTAGTAACCACGGACGGTGAAGTCACCGTGGGTGGTTGGAAGCTTGGCTTCTGCCTCAAAGCGGATGCGGTTGTGAACCTGTGGCTCAGTAGCGTTGCGCTTGGCCAAGTGGTCTTTGAGGTGGGCAATAGTTGTCATAGGAAGGTTAAAGCGCTGCGACACCTCAAATAATTCCGCAATTCGCATCATTGTTCCGTCGTCGTTAACCATCTCCGCCATCATTGCCACTGGCTCAAGCCCCGCCAGCTTCAATAAATCAACTGCAGCTTCGGTGTGGCCGGGGCGCTCAAGCACCCCTCCATCACGAGCGCGCAGGGGTAAAACATGTCCTGGGCGAATCAAAGAATCTGGTTTTCCGTGCGGATCGGACAATACCTGTGCGGTCAGTGCTCTGTCCGCAGCGCTGATTCCGGTTGAGAATCTGGCCGCTGCGTCAACGCTCACCGTGTAGGCGGTTTGGTGCGGGTCCTGGCTTCTTACCCACATCAAAGGCAGATCAAGTTGGTTGGCTCGCTCGTTAGTCATCGGAGCGCAGATGTATCCCGAGGTGTAGCGAATCATCCAGGCCAACCACTCTTCGGTGGCGAACTGGGCAGCGATGATTACATCGCCCTCGTTCTCGCGGTCCTCGTCGTCAGCAACCAAAACCGGCTTGCCGATTCGAAGGGCCTCAAGGACCTCTTCGATGCTGCTTATCTTCATTTGAACTCCATAAGTCTTTCGATGTGCTTGGCCAGAATGTCGGCCTCCACATTGACCTTGTCTCCTGGGCCCTTGTATCCAAGGGTGGTGACGGTCAGGGTCTCCGGAATGAGCGAGAGCCCAATCACATCGTCTTCAATGCTGTTCACGGTGAGCGAGATGCCATCGAATGTGATTGATCCCTTCATAACCACATACTTCAGTAGTTCGCGCGGGACTCGAATCTTTACCCAGTCCCAGTTCTCACTCTTCTCGCGAGAGACAAACTCACCAACGCCATCAACGTGCCCCTGCACCACGTGGCCGCCGTAGCGAGTGGTCGCATTCATCGCGCGCTCTAGGTTAACCGGGTCGCCAACCTTGACTTCGCTGAGGCTGGTGCGCTTGAGGGTCTCAAGCATCACATCGGCGGTGAAGCCCTTGTCATCGATCTCGATGGCGGTGAGGCAGGTACCGGAGCATGAAATAGAGTCGCCGCGACCTAGGTCAGACAAAACCTTGGTTGCGCCAATGGTCAACCGAATGGCATCTGGCTGCTGCTCGATAGCCAAAACGCGACCTAGCTCTTCAATGATTCCTGTGAACATCTAGCTTCTCCTTGCTCTGATGAAAATGTCTTGGCCCAGCAGTTGCTGCTCCAAAATCTCTAGTCGGTGGGCTGAGTCAATTGACCCCACCCCAATGTCCCGAAGCGATAGTCGATCCCCGCCCAGCAAGACCGGTGCCAAGTAGATGAGGTATTCATCCACTAGGTTCAAACGCTCAAACTGGCTTGCAACCTCTGGACCGCCCTCAACAAAAACGTGCTTGATGCCTCTGGCCCAAAGCTCGGCCAGGGCTCCGTGGATGTTTCGGGTGTGCAGGTGAAGAGTCTCGGCATGATCGTTGAAGACTCGAAGGTCTAACGCAAGTTCGCGTTCTCCGAGGATTACCCGCAAAGGCTGGTGCTCGTAGTAGCCGCCATCCTCGGTCCTTGCGGTGAGTTCTGCATTGTCTGCCTCAACGGTTCCGGTTCCGGCCAGGATTGCATCCGCCCTAGAGCGACGCAGGTGAACATCCGCCCTAGCCTCAGCGCCAGTTATCCACTGGCTTGTGCCGTCGTTAGCGGCAGCTCTGCCATCCAAGCTACTGGCCCACTTGAGAGTGACAAAAGGTCTCTGGTTGCGATTTGCGGTAAGCCAGATGCGTCCTTGAGCCTCGCTCTCGGCTGACATAAACCCAGCTAGCACTTCGACCCCAGCATCTCTAAGTGTCTCCGAGCCCTTGCTCGAAGCATCGCCCGGATCTGTGGCTGCAAAGACAACACTTGAGATACCAGCAGCAATCAGAGCCTGAGCGCATGGACCAGTTCTGCCGGTGTGGTTGCAGGGCTCCAGAGTGACAACTGCCGTCAGCCCCGCAGGGAAGGGATAGGGAAGATTTTGCTTTAGGTTCTCGATCGCCATGACCTCGGCATGCGGGGTTCCAGCACCCAGGTGCCAGCCCTCGGAGATAATCTGTCCCTGCGCATCCAGAATGACCGCGCCAACCTGCGGGTTCACGCCCGTGTATGGTCCGCGAAGGGCAAGCTCAAGCGCCCTGCTCATGGCAGGTGCGAGGAGGCTTTGGTCTAGCAAGGTGCCCTTTCGGTGGTCATCACAGCACCGCGGGCAAGCGAAAAAAGGGTTGCCAAAAGCAACCCTGTTCTTCTCCCATCCGGACTTTAACCGTCGGTTCCGGAATTTCACCGAATCAACCGCCTGAAGCTGCTCTGCTGGCTGCAGAGTCCTCAGTCGGGTCGCGGACTTTAACCGCCGGCTCAGATTTTCACTGACCCCGAAGAACTGTGTTAGTTAGAACAATACTCTTGTGGCTCAGGAAATTCCTGGCCGAACAAATCCCAGTCGGTCATAGACCAGGGCCAATGTGCGCTCAGCAATCTCATTTGCCTTGTGAGCACCCTGCGCCAAGAGTCGATCAAGTTCCGCCTGGTCGGTTAGCAACTCGTTGGCTCGAATCCGAATCGGATCCAGGTGAGCAACAACTGCGTCGGCCAATTCACCCTTGAGTGCGCCGTAGCCCTGTCCTGCGAATCTGGCTTCGAGTGAGGGGATGCTCTCGCCGGTGATTGCACTGAAGATGCCAAGTAGGTTTGCGACGCCAGGCTTGGCTTCTTTGTCGAAGCGAATCTCGCCATCGGTATCGGTGACCGCACTCTTTATCTTCTTGGTGACAGCGCTGGGCTCATCCATCAGGTTGATTAGGCCCTTAGGGTCGGCGGCAGACTTTGACATCTTGGCGGTCGGGTTCTGCAGGTCGTAGATCTTTGCGGTCTCCTTCAAGATCTGCGCCTCGGGAAGAGTGAAGGTATCGCCAAATCTTGAGTTGAACCGAATAGCAAGGTCTCTAGTGAGCTCTAGGTGCTGACGCTGGTCTTCGCCAACCGGAACAGCCTTTGGCTGATAGAGCAGGATGTCGGCGGCTTGCAAGATTGGGTAGGTGAATAGTCCAACCGAGGAGTTATCAACCCCACCCTTTTGGGCCTTGTCTTTGAACTGGGTCATGCGAGAGGCCTCACCCATACCGGTGATGCAGTTCAAAACCCAGGCGAGCTGCGCATGGGCAGGAACATGAGACTGCACAAACAGTGCCGACTTTGCGGGGTCAAGCCCGGCAGCCAAATACTGGGCAGCGGTTCTGCGAGTGTTCTGCTGCAGTTGCGTGGGGTCCTGCGGAACAGTGATGGCGTGTAGGTCAACGATCACGTAGTAGGCGTTGTAGTCCTCTTGCATTGCAACCCACTGGGTCAGAGCACCTAGGTAGTTGCCGAGGTGAAGGCTGGATGCAGATGGCTGCATCCCAGAAAGCAAATTTGGCTTCATGCTCTTCCTAGAGGTTGTAGTCGACTAGAACCGGGGTGTGGTCCGTCCATCTGGCGTCATAGCTTTCAGCACGGTCGACTCGATAATTCTGCCCTAGCTTGGCCAATGCGGGTGTAGCGAGCTGATAGTCAATTCTCCAGCCGGCGTCGGTATCAAAGGCTTTGCCGCGATAGGACCACCAGGTGTAGGGGCCAGGAACTCCCGGGTGAGCAGCTCTACCCATGTCAACCCAACCCTGAGAGGCAAAGTTGTCAAAGTGCGCACGCTCTTCTGGCAGGAAGCCTGCGTTTTTGAGGTTGCCCTTCCAGTTCTTGATGTCGAGCTCGGTGTGGCCGACATTTAGATCTCCAACCACTAGGGCCAAACCATTGTTTCGAGTCAGCTCTGCCATGCGCTCTTCCATGACCTTTAGAAACTTGTACTTCTCAACCTGCTTTGGAGTATCGGCTTCTCCCGAGTGCACGTAGCAACTCACAACTGTGAGTAGTCCTGCTTTGGTTTCATAGTCTGCCTCGATCCATCTACCAGCTGAGTCAAACTCCTCTGGCCCAAGTTCGGTTCGAACGGCCTTGGCTTTTTGCTTGGAGATGATCGCAACCCCAGCCCTACCCTTAGCGCTGGCTTCATGCTCGTAGACATGCCAGTCAAGCCCCATGTCCTCGCGAACGATTGTCTCTAGGTCTTCTTTGGGAGCCCTAACCTCTTGCAGGCAGAGAATCTCGGGCTTGGATGAGTTGAACCAATCAACCATCCCCTTGCGAGCGGCAGCACGAACGCCGTTTACGTTGACCGTTGCGATTGAGAGCATGGGCTAAAGCCTAGAGAATCGCGAAGAGCTCATCTCCGCGCAGTTCGATATTGATTCGACCCAAAGCGGTTCTTGCCGGCCCAGCCAAGACAGCACCGGATTCAACATCGAATCTTGCGCCATGGCAACCGCACGCGATTTCCCCGTCGCGAACACCCGAGACGATGCAGCCGGAGTGGGTGCAGGTTGCACTGAAACCACGGTAATCGCCAGCCTTTGGCTGGGTCACCAAAATGGTGAGCATTTCGTCAACCATGAACTTGTTGCCGGAGCCAACCATGACCTCGCTGGCAAGACCCAGCAGGATCTCGCCCGAGGCTTGAGCTGGTGCTTCATCGACGGTGGCACTTGGCGCGGTTGAGTCGATTTCCTCAGGCTCTGCTGCGCAGGCGCTTAGGGCAACCGCGGCAGTGGCGGCAGTTGCAATACCAAGGACTTCTCTTCTGGCTAGCTTCATGAGAAAGCTAAACCCGATTTAGGGCTAAGCCCTTCCTCGCAAGATGGCCTGCTTTACCTCAGCGATTGCCTTGGTCACCTCAATGCCTCGAGGGCAGGCCTCGGTGCAGTTGAAGGTGGTGCGGCAGCGCCAGACACCCTCTTTGTCGTTCAAGATGTCGATGCGGAGCTCCGCACCCTCATCGCGAGAGTCAAAGATGAAGCGGTGAGCGTTCACAATTGCAGCTGGGCCGAAGTACTGACCGTCAGTCCAGAACACTGGGCAGGAGGTCGTGCAGGCCGCGCACAAAATGCACTTGGTGGTGTCGTCGTAGCGCGCGCGGTCCTCGGGTGACTGCAGGCGCTCCTTGGTGGGCTTGTCCGAGGCAATCAGGAACGGGTTGATGTCCTTGTATGCCTGGTAGAACGGGTTCATGTCGACAATCAGGTCCTTCTCCACAGGAAGGCCCTTGATTGGCTCAATGTAGATCGGCTGGGTGATGTCTAGATCCTTGATCAGGGTCTTGCAAGCTAGGCGGTTGCGACCATTGATGCGCATGGCATCAGAACCACACACACCGTGTGCACAAGAGCGACGGAAGGTTAGTGAACCGTCAATCTCCCACTTGATCTTGTGCAGGGCATCTAGCACTCGGTCGGTGCCATACATCTCGACCTCGTAGTCAACCCACTTCGGCTCCTGGTCAACCTCTGGGTCAAACCTGCGAACAAAAAGAGTTACCTTGAAAGAAGTTAGTTCCTGAGCTGCTTGGGCTGCCATTAGTACTTACGCTCCATTGGCTGGTAGTTGGTGATTACAACAGGCTTCCAACCGACCTTGATGTTGGTCTTGGTCGTCTTGTCCTGCTTATCAGTTAGGTAGGCCATGGAGTGAACCATGAACTTCTTGTCGTCGCGGTCTGGGAAGTCCTCGCGAAGGTGTGCTCCGCGAGACTCGCGGCGCTCGCGGCAGGTGATTACTGTCACCTCGGCTAGATCCAGCAGGAAGCCAAGCTCAATGGCCTCTAGCAGGTCGGTGTTGAAGCGCTTGCCCTGGTCCTGAATTGAGATGTTCTCGTAGCGACCGCGAAGTTCCTGAATCTTCTCAAGCGCTTCGTTGAGGGTCTCCTCGGTGCGGAAAACCTGAGCGTTTTTGTCCATGGTCTCCTGCAGCTCCTTGCGAAGCTGAGCAACCTTCTCCTTGCCAT